>NZ_JBGRUO010000024.1:0-85543 GCF_041537905.1 Ruegeria jejuensis
CGCCCTGTTCGAGGGGCAGGCAACGCTGGTTCTCGGTGGCGATTTCGCGCAAGGCGCGGCGTCGGTGCGCACGTTCGATCAGGCAGGCACCACGATTGTCGAGGCGGATATCAACGCCAATGGCATCGCGAATTTCAGGCTGGAGTTTACAAGCACTTTGCAACTGTCCGAAGCGGATTTCCTCCTGTAACCTGCTCAGTGCGTTGCGCGGTGCGGGATGACATGTGGATATAGCCAAAGCAGATATCGAAAGCTTCGACCTGGCCAACGCGCCGGTTGATTTCCTGCGCGACCCGTTTGCCTATTACGATGCGCTGCTGGCGCATGCGCCGGTGCTGCCGCAGCCTGACGGGTCGGTGCTGCTCAGCCGCCACGCGGATCTGGATCGGATTTATCGCGACACGGCGCTCTATTCCTCGGACAAGAAGGCGGCGTTTGCTCCGAAATTCGGGGCGGAGTCGCCACTGTTTGAACATCACACCACCTCGCTGGTCTTCTCCGATCCGCCGCTACATACACGGGTGCGGCGGATCATGACCTCGGCGCTGACGCCGCGCGCCATTGACCGGATGGAACCGGGGCTGATCGAGACGGTGGGTCATCTGCTGGACGGTTTGGCAGGGCGTGATCAGGTGGACCTGATCGAGGATTTCGCCGCAACGATCCCGATCCAGATCATTGGCAACCTGCTGGATGTGCCGCTGGACGAACGCGCGCCGCTGCGCGACTGGTCGCTGGCCATTCTGGGGGCGCTGGAACCCAGCCTGAGCGCGGACCAACTGGCGCGGGGCAACCACGCGGTGGAGGCGTTCAAGACCTATCTAGCGGACCTTGTCGCGCGGCGCCGGGCACAGCCGGGCGATCCCGAGACAGATGTGCTGACACGGCTGATCCGGGGCGAGGGGGCGGATGCGCAATTGTCCGAGATCGAGCTGCTGCAGAACTGCATCTTTATCCTCAATGCCGGGCATGAGACCACGACCAACCTGATCGGCAACGCTCTGGCGCTGCTACACGATCACCCCGAGGCGCGCGCACGCCTGCTGGTCGACCCCGATCTGTTGCCCTCCACCGTCGAAGAGGTGCTGCGGTTTCGCTCGCCGAACCAGTTCGGCAACCGTGAGACCACCGCCGAGGTCGAATTGGGCGGGCAGGTGATCCCGGCAGGCACCAACCTGCATCTGTGCATCGGGGCGGCCAATCGCGACCCGGATGTGTTTGAAAACCCGACGCGATTCGATATCACCCGCAAGCCGAACCGGCATCTGGCCTTTGCGGGCGGGCCGCATGTATGTGTCGGGCTGACGCTTGCGCGGCTTGAGGGGCAGGTGGCGATCGGGCGGTTTTTGCAGCGCTTTCCCGACTATCACCTGCTGCCGGGGCGGGCAGGTGGCGGGCGCATCCGGTTTCGCGGCTACGCGTCGCTGCCAGCGGTCACTGGCTAACGGGTGGGGCGTCAGCCGTCGGTCGCCCGGGCGAAGTTCAACTCGGCACTCAGGCCGGGATTTGCATTGCTCAGCGTCAATGCGCCCTCATGCAGCCGGGCAATGGCGGCCACCAGCGCCAGGCCAAGCCCCGCATTCTTCTCGGTCCGGCTGGGGTCGAGGGTGACGAAAGGCTGGGCAAGTTTGTCCAAATCCTCCTCCGGCACGCCGGGCCCGCCATCCCTGACCGACAGCAGGACGTGGTCGTCGCCCTCAGCCACCGTGATGTCTATCCGTGCGCCCTCGGGTGTGTAGCGCAAGGCGTTTTCCAGCAGGTTGGACAGTGCTTGGGCGATCAATGTCCGGTGGCCAAGAACCTGTCCGGCAGTGCCAGCCTCGGCAAGGGTGATCCCCTTGTCCGCGGCGACCGGTTCATAGAACTCCATCACATCATGCACCAGTTGCGTCAGGTCCAGCGGCTCGAACTCCTCGCGGCCAATTCCCGCCTCGGCGCGTGAAATCTCGGTAAGTTGCGAGAAGACTCTGAGCAGGTGGTCGATCTCGCCCATGGCGCGGGCGGCGTCGACCTCGCGCTCCTCTGCAGTGCGATCGCTTGAGGTCAGCAATTCGACCCGCTGGCGCAGGCGCGAGAGCGGCGAACGCAGATCATGGGCGATGGAATTGGTGGTCATGCGCAAATTGCCGACCAGGTTTTCGATCCGGTCCAGCATGTCGTTGAGGGTGGTGGCCATGCGGTCAAATTCATCATCTGAGCCGCGCAATGGGATGCGGCGTGACAGGTCGCCGGACATGATGTCATCTGCGGTGTGGGTGATATCGGAGAGCCGCGAAAACACCAACCGCGTCAGCAGCCAGCCTTTGAGCAGACTTAGAACCACCGCCGCCAGCAGCGCAAGCCCGACCGATTGCAGAAGCACCCGATCAAAGCGCCGTGCCTCGGTGGCCAGACGTCCGACCAGCAATTGCTCACCGCGACCCAGGCGGATCGAGGCCGCCGCGACCGGCACCGTCTGCGTCGCGCCGGTACGCTTGATGTCAAGCTGAACCCAACCGCTGCCGGGCTCGATGGCGGCGGGCCAGCTTTTCAGGTTGCCAGCCAGCACCGTGCCATTCGCACTGGTCAGAAGGTAAAGCGCGTCACGCTCAATCGCATCCGCCAGGCGACGGTCGATCGAGTTGACGAGGCCAATCACCCCAGACCGCTGATAGCTGACCGCGAGCCCGGCCAGTTCCGCCGTCACAACGCTGCGGGTCTCATTGGCGATGGTCCGGCTTGCGCTCACATAGACCAGACCCAGCACCGCTGAGGTCATCACCATGCTGAGCGCTATGCTGGCCAGAACCAGACGCGTACGCGCGTTGCGAAAGACCGACGGGGTTTCAGCCATCGCGCATGATATAGCCAGCGCCCCGCACGGTTTCGATCAGCGCAACCTCGGCACCTTCGTCGATCTGGCGGCGTAGTTTCGAGATATGCACGTCAACGATGTTGGTGTTGGGATCGAAGTGATAGTCCCAGACGCCTTCCAGCAGCATGGTGCGGGAAATGACCCGGTTCTGGCGGCGCAGGAAAAACTCCAGAATCTGGAACTCGCGCGGGGTCAGCGTGATGTCGCGCCCGTCGCGGGTGACCTTGCGCTTGAGCAGGTCCATTTCCAGATCGCGGCAGGTCAGTGTCGCGGTCTCTTCGGTTTCCTGCGGACGGCGCAGCAGCGCCTCGATCCTTGCGTGAAGTTCCTGAAACGAGAAAGGTTTGACCAGATAGTCATCGGCCCCGGCACGCAACCCCTTGACGCGTTCGTCCACCGCGCTCATGGCGGTCAGCATCAGAACGGGGGTCTGAAGGCCGGCGGCGCGGATGGATTTGGTCAGGGACAACCCGTCAAGGCCCGGCATCATCCGGTCGACGATCACCACGTCAAAGCCACCATCGGTCGCGTGATAAAGCCCTTCGCGCCCATCTTCGGCGGTTTCGACCGCAAAGCCTTCTTCGGCGAAGCCTTTGGCGACGAATTCACGGGTTTCCGCATCATCTTCAACAATCAATACGCGTCTGCTCATGGTCTTAATCCTGTTCTAGTAAAAAGGTATAAGCCGGGTTTCTTCGGATTGCACGCGTCGGGCGCATCTTGATTGCGCCCGACGGGTCCGGCGGATCGGGGACAGAGGTGACCCGCCGGACCTAACGCGCCTCCACCCCCCCAGGCAGCGCGTATCTCTTTGTGTGGGATCGTCTTACGCGATCCTCACCGGGACAAAGATCTGGCTGCCGGAGCGGTTGATCAGCAGAAGCGCCGGATCGGTTTTTTCCGATTCAAGCGCATTGATCAGGGCTTCGGGCGTTTCGATCTCCTGGTTGCCAAGGCGAACGATCACGTCGCCTGTGCGCAGCCCCGCTTCGGCGGCAGGGCTGTCGGGGGACAGAGACTTGATGACGACGCCATTGACGTCCTCACCAACACCGATCTCGGCCCGTGCCGCCTGATCCAGCGGTGCCACGGTGACGCCCAGTTTCGGGTCGTCAGCCTTGTCGGTGAGGGTATCCGCCGCGCTGGCGCTGTCCTGATGGGCCCCCAGCGTGACCGTCATGGTCTGTTCCTTGCCGTCACGGATCAGGGTGATCTCGCTGGGCTTGCCGCTTTGGGTGCCACCGACCAACCGGGGCAGGTCGGAACTGTCATCGACGGCGCTGCCATTGAAGACGGTGATGATATCGCCGGTCTTCAGGATTCCGTCCGAGGGGCTGCCCTTGACCACATCCGAGACCAGCGCGCCCTGCGCGTCCTTAAGCCCCATCGCGGCGGCGATTTCGGGGTTCACGTTCTGGATCGACACACCGAGCCAGCCGCGATCCACCTGACCGTCATCGATCAGGTCGGCCACGATATCCTCGACGATGTTCGAGGTCACCGCAAAACCCAGACCAACCGAGCCGCCCGAGGGCGAGTAGATGGCCGAGTTCACGCCGACCACTTCGCCGTCCATGTTGAACAGCGGCCCGCCGGAATTGCCCTTGTTGATGGCGGCATCGGTCTGCAGGAATTCCGCGTAAGGCCCGGCCGAGATATTGCGACCCTTGGCCGAGATGATGCCGGTGGTCACGGTCGAGCTCAGCCCGAACGGGTTGCCCACGGCCACCACGTCTTCGCCAACGCGGATCACTTCGCTGTCGCCAAAGGTCACAGCCTGCAGTGGCTCGTCTGCAGCGATCTTGAGCACGGCCAGATCGGTCAGCGGGTCGGTCCCGACAATTTCGGCCTCATATTCGCGGTCGTCGCTGAGGCGGACGGTGACGCTGTCCGCGCCGTCCACCACATGGTGGTTGGTGACGATCAGCCCGTCCTCTTCAAGAACAAAACCTGATCCCAGGCCGCTGCGCGGGCCGGGGGCGGGCATCGGGGAGCCGCCGAACGAGCCTTCGGGCAGGCCGAAGCGCTTGAAGAACTCATCGAAACGGGGATCGGTCGCGCCGGGATTGGGCGCATTGGCGGGCTGCGGTTGTGCCTTCTGCTTGGCCAGAATGGTCACAACCGAGGGCGATACCTCGTCGACCAGGTCCGCCAGGGCGGCACCGGCCGCAGCAGGCAGCGCCGCGCTTGTCAGCAGCAATGCGCTCAGCGCCGAGGCACCGGCCCATTTGGAAAGATTGGAAGGAAAGCCGGAATGGCTGCGATCGCTCATAGTTGTCTCCTGTATTGGCTCCGGTTCAATCCGGGTCCGATCACGAAATAGGCAGGGCGCCTTTCGGGATTCTGTGCGGGACATGAAGATTTCTTAATGAACGTTAAGCCCGGCTTCATGTTTCCTGAACGGAAGAGGCACCGTCGCGGTTGTCCAGTCGGTGCCCTCACTAGGCCTGCCCGATGTTGGGATGGTGCTCCCAATTTGGTCGCGGGGGAGCGAATCGTGACAGCTCAAACCCCGCATTGTTCCCGAACTGCAAAAAATGCCGGGGTCTACAGGTTTATTGGTTCCACGAATTTCGGCTATTGCGGCGAAAAAAAGGCACCCGAGTCTGGGCAACAATCCGGTTGAGTCAGACCCGCGGTTGTTCTCGCTATGGCGACAAACATGTCACCGCCTTTTGTCCCTCGTTTGCCGGGACCAGCCTTGCGAAACAGGCGCGTCAAAGGGGTGCTTGCAGGTGGCGTGCGGAAACAGTCAACAACCACAGGGAGAGCAATGCCCACTGGCCAAACAGGTTAATCACAGCGGCAGAAACGTTTGGAAACAATTTATGTGACATTTTTCCTTTTTCACGCGCGCTCCCTTCGCTATCCATGACACAGCCCGACTGGGGGGCGGTTTGAGTTGGTCACGGGGGCGACCGCACAAAGCAGCATCGAAAGATGCGAGAGGGGGGCGCGACGTCTCAGGCGGTATTTTTCGCCATGTGACGAGTGCTTGACCGGTATGCAAGGTGGCGTACCGGGTGTTGATTGGTATCGTTGTGTACCCCCCTCTTGCTCGCTTTCGGCGTGTCGTGCGGCGTTGGATCAGGTTGGGCTGTCTCGTGGATGGGCGAGGTCTCTGTGTGTTGGAGGCCAGCAGAACCCATTGCGGAGACGAATATGACGCGCAGTCGCAACATCTCAGGCTCGGATCGGATCGCGGATAGGCCGCGTCTCTGTTACGGCATGGGTGCGTCCGGCGGTCTTGGGGGTAAGATTTCACCGCAAACAAAGAGGCTGTACCGGATTCGGGGAAACCCGGATGGGGAGGCCGGGGTGTCGCACCGTGCTGGGGGAATTGGCACGGAACTTGGCACCTCGACCGCCTTTTCGATACGGAACGGCCAGAAGCGGATTGTTTGCAGGGGTATGGAATCCGGGCAAAGGGGGATGCAGCACGGTGTCATTGCACGCAATGACGCCAGACATGAAGGGCGTGTTACAATCGACAGCAGAAACACTGTTTTAAGTGGTGTGGGGACCGTAACGAGTGTCATCGGAGAGGGGGGCGGCCTTGCGGCTGCCACTGGTGACTATGGTGTTCGAGCTGGGGGCGCATTTAACACAACTTTCATCAGGCACCGGGCCGGAGAAGATGTCGGCGGGCGAAAAGTCCGTTCGTCGGCAGGCTCCGGTCCGGTGTCGCGTTCTCTGAGGCCGGGCCATGTTGCGCGCCGGTCTGTGTGTTGTTGATGGTTTAGAGCATAGCCGGAGCATGGCGGAGATTGGTGTGTATGTTGCCAGTTATCATGCCCCGCCCTGGCTATGGTCGAGTTTCGAAAGTGAGTAACCTGTGTCCTGTTTTACGCCCGGAACCCTGATTGCCACGCCAAAAGGCGAGCGGAAGGTCGAAGAACTGCGCGCCGGCGATCGCGTTGTGACGCGCGACAACGGGATTCGGAAACTCAGTTGGACCGGTCTGCGTCGGGTCTCGGCGCGACAGATGGTGCGGGCCGGGCATCTGCAACCCATCCTGATCCGCGCGGGCGCGCTGGACTTCGAACTGCCTGAGCGGGACATGCTGGTCAGCCCGAACCACCGGGTTCTGGTCGCAAGCGACCAGACCGCGCTTTACTTCGAAGAGCGCGAGGCGCTGGCAGCGGCCAAGCACCTGACCGGGCTGGTCGGCATCTTGCGGGCAGAACTGCCCGAGATCAGCTATGTCCATATCGCCTTTGACACCCACGAAGTGGTGCTGTCGGACGGTGCTTGGAGCGAGTGCTTTCAACCCGCTGATCCGTCCCGGACCGGGGTTGGGGGCGGTAATGCGCAGCGCAACGAGCTTTATGAGCTGTTTCCGGCACTCAAGACGCGCCAGAACATCGTGCCGACGCCGGTGCCTCGAACAGGGGACGGCGTCGATCTGCGCCTCGCAACCTGAAGGTCTATTGGCGGGCGAGCCAGTCGGACCAATCCTGTTCGGTATCCAGATCCCGCAGCGCGTTGTGACCGGGCAAGGGAACGCAGATGGTCTGATCTGCGTGGGCCCGCGCCACGCTCTGCGCGCCGGCATCTCCGGTCAGGGCCAGCAATTCGGGAAAGAGCGCGCGGGAAAAGACCACGGGATGGCCGGGTTTTCCGGTCTCGGTGGCGCCGCGCCAAATCAAGTTATCATATTTTAGATCAACAACTTGCATCACCTTATTCAAGTCATCTCTGGTGATATCGGGCAAATCCGCCAGCAGTATCATTGCCGCAGGTGCCGAGGGTGGAAGTGCCGCGACCGAGCGGCGCAAGCTGGCATTCATCCCCTCCGCCGCGTCGGGCACGGGGATGATGCAAACATCAAGGCCAGACAGCGCCGCGTATCGCGGATGTGGCTCGGGCGGCAGCGCGACATAGACGGGTCCAGCCCCAAGGGCGCGGCGGGCGGTACGCCGCAGCAGGGGCTCGCCTTCGATCGGGCGCATCAGCTTGTCGGCGCCGCCCATGCGGCTTGAGGCCCCGGCGGCCAGCAGGATGATCGGGATCGACGTCATGCTGCCACCATGGCCATCACGCGCGGCGTTGTCACCCGCGCATGCGTGTCCCATCCGGGTCAAAAAGCGGCCTGTCCAGCACCCGCGCCTTGCGCATCTGGCCGAGAATCTCGATCTCGACCTCAAGGCCGGGCGCAATACGGTCGCTCGGCAGGAAGCCCTGGGCAATGGATTTCTCTGCATAATGCGAATACCCGCCCGAGGTGCAGAACCCCACAACCGCGCCGTCCAGCCAGATCGGCTCATAACCCTGCACATCCGCATCATCGGCTTCGACCTCGAATGCGCTCAAGCGTCGTGCGGGGCCGTTCTGCTTTTCTGTCTCGGCAGCAGGTCTGCCAATGAAATCAACATCCTTGCCGAAAGAGATGAAGCGATCCAGCCCGGTTTCCGCAGCCGTATAATCGGGCGAGAACTCGGCCATCCATGAGCCGAAGAACCGGTCCAGCCGCAAGCTCATCATCGCGCGCATCCCGAACGGTGTGATGCCGTGATCCTGCCCTGCGTTCCACAGCGTCAACCAGAGCTGCCGTTGCGCCATCGGATCGCAATAGATCTCATAGCCCAGATCGCCGGTATAGCTGACGCGCTGCACGATGCAGTCGGTCATGCCAATCACCATGGGGCGAACGTCGAGAAAGCGCAGGCTGCTCACATCTGCGCGACTACAGGCGGCGAGCAAATCGCGCGCCAACGGTCCGGCGATCTGAAAACCGTTGCAGGTATCGCTTATGTTTTCGATACTTACGCCGTCCACCTGATGTTGGAGGAACCAGCGCATGTGAAAGGCCTGCGCACCGTAAGAGGCGGTCAGCCGGAACTCGCGCTCATTCAGGCAGGACACCGTGAAATCCCCGATCAGCTTGCCGCTCGGCGACAGCATCGGGGTCAGCGACAGGCGGCCGGGCTGCGGGATGCGGCCCGCCATGATCCGGTCGAGCCAGGCGCGCGCGCCCTCACCGCTGACCCGGTATTTGCCGAAATTATGCACCTCGTTGATGCCGACGCGCTCGCGCACCGCGCGCACCTCGCGACCCGTTGCCGCAAACGCGTCAGAGCGGCGGAAAGAAGGGGTTTCATAGCCCGGCTCATCCCCTTGGGCGAAGTAATTTGCCACCTCCAACCCGTATTGCTGGCCCCAGACCGCGCCCAGATCGCTGAAGATGTCATACATCGGAGTGGTGCGGTTGGGACGGGCGGCGGGCAGTTCCTCGTTGGGGTAGGAGACGGAAAAGCGTTTCTGGTAGTTCTCGATCACCTTGGGTCGTGTGTAGCCGGGGCTGATCCAGTCGCCGAAACGGGCCACATCCATGGCAAAGACATCGCGTTCGGGCTCGCCCTCGATCATCCATTGCGCCAGCATCAGGCCGACGCCGCCGCCCTGAGAGAACCCGGCCATCACGCCACAGGCCGACCAATAGTTGCGCATCCCCGGCACCGGCCCGACGAGGGGGTTGCCATCGGGCGCAAAGGTGAAGGGACCGTGGATCACCGACTTGACCCCGGCGCGGGCCAGAACGGGGAAGCGCTCATAGGCAAATTCGACACTGCCGGTGATCTTGTCAAAGTCATCGGGCAGCAGTTCGTGACCAAATTCCCAGGGCGTGCCATCGACCGCCCAGGGCTTGCAGGGCTGTTCATAAAACCCGATGCACAAGCCGCGTCCTTCCTGGCGCAGATAGCTTTCTCCGGCGGGGTCCATCACATGGGGATGTTCGCCACCGCCATCGATGATCGCCTCGATTTCAGGGATGTTGTCGGTGACGATATACTGATGCTCCATCGGGTGGAGCGGGAAATAGATGCCAGCCATCGCGCCAACCTCGCGCGCCCAGAGGCCACCGGCATTGACGACATGTTCGGCATGGATGGTGCCCTTGTCGGTGACCACGTCCCAGCTGCCATCGGGGCGCTGGTTGGTCTCCTGCACCATGCAATGGGTCTCGATGCTGGCCCCACCGAGGCGCGCGGCCTTGGCATAGGCGTGGGTTGTGCCCGAAGGGTCCAGATGCCCGTCCAGCGGATCATAAAGCGCGCCGAGGATGCCGTCGGTATTGGTGATGGGCGCGATCTTCTTGATCTCATCGGGTCCGACGATCTCGGTCTCCAGCCCCATGAAGCGATGCTTGGCCCGTTCCGCCAGCAGCATGTCGAAGCGGTCCTGATTGTCGGCCAGCGTCACGCCGCCCACATGGTGCAACCCGCAGGACATGCCGGTGATCTCTTCAAGCTCCTTGTAGAGCCGGATTGTGTAGCCTTGCAGGGCGGCCATGTTGGTGTCGCCGTTCAAGGTGTGAAACCCGCCCGCCGCGTGCCAGGTGGACCCGGACGTCAACTCGGAACGTTCCAGCAGCATCACGTCCGACCAGCCCAGCTTGGTCAGGTGATAGAGGACGGAACAGCCAACGACGCCGCCACCGATGACGGCCACTCTGGTGGTGGATTTCATACGTATTCTCCGGTTTTTGCGCCAATCTGTGGGGCGTTCCTGCCAGTGGCTGTCCGGTTTGCGACATCAGTATGTCGCGGCAGTCAAACTGCGCACCAGGAGGTCATTTCAGCAGTTTGCTGTTTCAGCCATAGCACATCGAACCCGGCAATGACGCGATGACCGCGTTCAAACAGCGCAGCCGCCTGTGTCGCATTGAGCGCGGCACCGCCAAGCGGCAGACCCGCGCGCAGTGCAGCGTCTTCGACACGCTGTTGGGCCCGCATATAGTCGGGATGGTCGAATTGACCGCTGATCCCCAGAGATGTTGAAAGATCGAAGGCCGCCACCACCAACAGATCGATCCCTTCGACCGCGCAGATCGCGTCGATATTCTCGACCGCCTCGGTGGTTTCGATCAGCAGGCAACAGATCAGCTGATCCTCGATCCTCTCGCGATACTTCATCAGCGAGGTGCCCCAGCGCGAATGGGCGATGAAGGGGCCGAACCCGCGCGTGCCACGGGGCGGATAGCGCAGGCTGGCCACGGCGGCGCGCGCGTCCTCGGCGTCGCGGATCAAGGGAAAAACGATCCCTTCGGCCCCCATGTCGAGCACCCGCTTGACCTGCGCTGTGTCATTCTCTGCCACCCGCACCAGCGGAGCGCAATCAGATCCGGCGGTGGCGGCGATCATTGCATGGCACGTGCCGTGATCCACGGCACCGTGTTCCATATCGATCATCACGAAATCCATCCCCGCCGCCGCCATGGCCTGCGTGACAATGGCGGACGGGATGGTGCAGATCGCCGAGGTGAGGCGGCGGGCCGGATCGCCGAGTTTCTGTTTCAGGCTGGGCATAGAAGGTCCTCCTTGCGCCAGATTGGCGCAAGCCTGCCTGCATGACTACAGAATTTACACGGCGTTGGGATCAGTTCGACATCAGCAGCGGGCGGATTTTCAATTCGGTTACCCGGTTCCCCTCGCGCGCGGTCACCTCGAAGCGGAAATCGTGGAAGGCAAAGACCTGGCCGACCGTGGGGATCATCTGCGCCTCATGAATGACAAGACCGGCCACGGTATTGGCCTCTTCATCGGGCAAATGCCAGTCGGTGGCGCGGTTCAGGTCGCGGATCGTCATGGCGCCTTCGACCAGATATTGGCCATCTTCGGCTTTCTTCACCTGGATGTCCTCATCCGGGTCGAATTCGTCGGTGATCTCACCCACGATTTCTTCCAGAATATCCTCCAGCGTGATCAACCCGCGCAGCGAGCCATATTCATCCACCACCAGCGCGAAATGGCTGCGCATCCGCAGGAATTCCCGCATCTGGTCGTCCAGCGTGGTGGTTTCAGGCACGAAATAGGGCGCGTTCCAGACCTTCGAGATATCGAAGTTCTTGATCTGATGCGCATCGCCGCCCGCGCCGCCCACTTGCGCATACATGGAGCGGAACAGGTCCTTGGCATGGACCACGCCAACAATGTTCTCGGGCTCGTCGCGAAAGACGGGCAGGCGGGTATGGGGGCTTTGCAGGCATTGCTCCAGAATCGCCTCGGGCTGAGCGGCGGCGTCGATCATCTCGATATTCGAGCGGTGCAGCATGATCTCTTCGACCGCCCGGTCGTTAAGGTCAAGCGCGCCCAGAATGCGGTCGCGATCCTCTTTCTCGACCACGCCTTCGGAATGGCCCAGTTGCAGCGCCCCGGCGATCTCTTCGCGGACCGCAAGGATGCGGCTGTCAGGGTCGATCTGCACACCAAACAGCCGCAGCACGCCGCGCACCAAGAGCCGCACGGCGCTGACCACGGGCGCAAACAGCGTCACCACGATGCTGATCGGGCGCGACACCAGCGAGGCGGCTTCCTCGGAATTGGTGATCGCATAGGTCTTGGGCAGCACCTCGGCAAAGACCAGCACCAGCAAGGTCATCACCAGCGTTGCCAGTGCCACACCGCTTTCGCCGAAAAGCCGGGTGAACAAAGCCGTGGCCAGCGAGGCGGCCAAGATATTGACCAGGTTGTTGCCCAGCAGCACCGAGCCGATCAGCCGTTCATTGTCGTCGGTGATGTCGAGCGCCCGTTGCGCCCCGAGATTGCCCTTGTCGGCCTGCGCGCGCAGCTTGCCGCGCGAGGCGGCGGTCAGCGCGGTCTCGGAGCCGGAGAAGAAGCCGGAAAGGATGAGAAGAAACAGAATTGCGCCAGAGGTGATCCAGAATGCGCTGTCGATCACAGAAGGGGTGGGGTCCATTGGTCCTTGACTATCATAGATACAGGCCCGTTATGGGCACCGTCGCATGCTGGTTCAAGAGCTAACGCGGTTTCTTCGAGAGCGGGTGGTGATCCAGCACCAGTTCGGCCAGCCGCTCGTCCAGAACATGGGTGTAGATTTCGGTTGTGGCGACGTCTGCGTGGCCCAGCAATGTCTGGATCGAGCGCAGATCGGCGCCATTTGCCAGCAGATGGGTGGCAAAGGCGTGACGCAGCGTATGCGGCGTGACCTTCGCGGGCGACACACCGCCCGCAACGGCCAGTTCCTTGATCAGCAGATAGAACCGGTGCCGGGTCAGATGCCCCAGCTTGCCGCGCGAGGGGAACAGAAAACGCGAGCGGGGCTTGCCCTTGTCGGCGGCGGCCTCTTCGGCCTCGTCGCGCAGGGTCAGCCAGGCGGCAAGCGCTTCGCGAGCCGGGGGCGACAGCGGCACCATACGTTCCTTGCCGCCCTTGCCGAGGATCAGCAACATGCGCGGGTCGCCACGCGCGGCAGAGACGGGCAGCGAGACCAGCTCGGTCACCCGCATGCCGGTGGCGTAAAGCAATTCCATCAGGCAGGTGTTGCGCACGCGGTCAGCCTTGCTGCGCCCGGTTTCACGCGCAGCGGCCAGCAGCCGGTCGACCTCGATCACCTCCAGCGTCTTGGGCAGCGATTTCTGCCGCCCCGGACCGCGGATTTGAATGGCGGGGTTGTCGCTGCGCCAGCCTTCCTCGAAGGCGAAGCGATAGAGCTGCTTGATCGCCGACAGCCGCCGGGCGCGGGTGGCGCGTGACAGGCCCTCGGCATCGCAATCAATCAGATAAGCCACGACCTGATCGCGTTCGGTGCGCGCGAAGTCGAGCTTCTTGCGGGTCAGCCAGCCGGAGAAATCCTGCAGGTCGCGGCCATAGGCCAGCAACGTGTTCGTCGCTGCCCCCAACTCGGCGGCCTGCGCTTCGAGAAAGCTGGAAATCCAGAGATCCTGTGTCTGCGGCGCGGCCATGCTCATCCCCGATCCAACAGCATCAGTTGCAGACCGGATTGGCGCGCGGTGTCCTCCAGACCGACCGAGCGGAACAAGGCGGTCGCCGCCGTCAGATCGGCGGGGTTGCCGCTGGCACCGTCGTCAAACAGGATCATCGCTTCGAGAATCGCCTCGCCCAGCCGGCCACTGTCGATCATGTCCTGCAATTCCGGGCGCAAGGCAGGGCGGGCGAACCCGTCGGCTATGGCCCGTGCGGTGGCATCGGGCGCGGTCAGATCGCCGGGGTTGCCATTGGCGAGGGCGGCCAGAAACAGCGAGGCCGCCGATCCGTCAGACGCAAGCGGGCGTGCGCCTGACAGCAGTGTGATTTCCCATATCAGGCGCGAGGTACCCGGGTCGGTCTGCGCGATCTTGCCCAGCTTCTCGGCAAAAAGTTCGGCAAAGGGCACTTCCAGCCCCGCTTGGCGCATTGCGGTCCAGGCGGCGGGCAGCGTTTTCGAAACGGCCTCGGCGCTGCCGCTTTGTAGGGCCTGATCGAAGCGTCGCAAGGCGTCGACCCGGTCCCAGACCCCGCCCGAGGCGGAGGCCTTGCGTTCGGTATACAGCCCCAGCAGGTGGTTGGGTGTCAGCGCGCCGATCCGTGTCAGCCGCTCGGCGGCTTCCAGCTGCGCTTTCCAACCGGCCACATCGCGCAGATCGGCGGTGGCAAAGGCGCGCGGCATCGGCGCGGTCGGCAGCCGCTCTCCGATCGTTTCATAGAGCCGGAAGGTCAGTGGATCGGGCATGTCGGGCCGGGGCAGGGGCGGTGCACCCTCGAACAGGTCCGGGCTGAGGTACCGGTCCATCAGGTTGAGCTTGTCCGGCGTCAGAAGCTCCAGCGCATGGGCGGCCTCAAGCGTCAGGGCGGCGGATTGCCAGTCGCCACCGCGCGCCTGGCAGAAGATCATCGCGTCATAGCCCGGCGACAGATGCGGTGCAGTGGTCAGCACCTCGCAACTGCGGTCCTCATCCCCGGTCAGCAGCGTCGCATCGAACCAGCGCCGGAATCGGTCGGCATTCCGGGTGGCACCGGCCACCTGCGCGAGGTTCTGCGCCGGATCGGTTGCGCCCAGCTCCAGCAACCGGTCGAGCCGGGCATGCAGCAGGATTTCTTCGGCGCCGGTGCCTGCGGGGGCAGTCGCCTCGGTCAGCAGCAGCGAATAGAGCAGCTTTTGCATCGCGGGCGAATTGCGCACCGGCACCCGCGCAATGAGCTGCGCAAGCCTATGCGGATCGCTGCCGCGCCACAGATCGACCGGCAGGCCCGTCACCGAAGACGGTACAAGACCGATGGGCGGGCTGGGAGCATCCAGCGGCTGGACCGCAATTTCGGGCAGCCGCCCCACGGCAGCAACCGGCGGCTCCATAAGCACCGTGCCGGGCAGTGCGGCGGTGGGCGGGTCATTCAGCCATTCGATCGCAGAGAGCGGCTGTTGCGCCGATGCCAGCACCGGCAGCGCGGCAAGGGCCAGCGCAAGTCTAGTTCGCATCCAGTGTCACCGGTTCCCGCACCTCGCTCTGCGGCGCGCTGAAATCCACACCGAAGAACGGACCAAGATAGGCATATCCAATCAGCGCCACGAAACACAGGCAGATCACGTATACCAAGAATTTTATCAGACGCCCCATAGCCGCAACTGCCTCTTTTCGTCGTTTTGCCCCAAGTTATAGCTAGCCTTTTTCACAAGATCACGTCATTCAAGGGCAAATGAGCGAAATTGAGCACAACTTGACCAAATCCGCATCGCACGCCACGTGGCGGTTGCACAAGACGGTGGTCATGGTCGGCATGATGGGAGCCGGAAAAACCGCCGTGGGCCGGGCGCTTGCGCAACGTTTGGCGGTGCCCTTCCTCGACAGTGACGCCGAGATCGAATCAGCCGCCAACATGACAATACCCGAAATTTTCGCCCGAGATGGCGAGCCGTTTTTCCGGACCAAGGAAAGCCAGGTGATCGGGCGGTTGCTGGACGAAAAGCGCGGGATTCTGTCAACGGGCGGCGGCGCGTTCCTGTCCGAGGCCAACCGCGCGATGATTTCCGCACGTGGTGTCTCGGTCTGGCTCAACGCGGACCTGCCGGTGCTGTGGAACCGGGTCAAGCACAAGGACACGAGACCGCTGCTCAGAACCGACAATCCGCGCGCGACGCTGGCCGCGCTCTATGAGGCGCGGGTGCCGCTTTATGCCAAATCGGACCTGAGCGTGACCTCCGATGGCGAGGCCGCGATTGAACAGATGGTGGACCGGGTGATCGGGATGCTGGAAACCCGGCCCGATGTTTTGGAACGGATTTAGATGCAGGAAACGGTGTATGTGGACCTGGGCGACAGGTCTTATGATGTTGTGATCGGCCCCGATCTGCTGGCCGAGGCAGGGACCCGGATCGCGCCGCTGCTGCGCCGGCCCCGCGTGGCGGTGGTCTCGGACGAACAGGTGGCAGCGCTGCATCTTGACGGGTTGCGCGCCGGGTTGGCCAGTGCGGGGATCGAGATGGTCTCGATGGACCTGCCCGCCGGAGAGGCCACCAAAAGCTGGCCGCATTTCGAACGCACGGTGGAATGGCTGCTGGCCGAAAAGGTCGAGCGTAACGATGTGGTCGTGGCCCTGGGCGGCGGTGTGATCGGCGATCTGGTCGGCTTTGCCGCTGCCGTGCTGCGCCGGGGTGTGCGGTTCGTGCAGATCCCGACCTCGCTGCTGGCACAGGTGGACAGTTCAGTGGGCGGCAAGACCGGCATCAATGCACCGCAGGGCAAGAACCTGATCGGTGCCTTTCATCAGCCGTCGCTGGTGCTGGCCGATACCTCGGTACTGCAAACCCTGACCCCGCGCGATTTCATCGCTGGCTATGGCGAGGTGGTGAAATACGGCCTGCTGGGGGATGCTGCATTCTTCGACTGGCTTGAACAGAACGGACCGGCGCTGTCGGCAGGCGATATGGGTGCGCGGGTGCGGGCGGTGACGCGCTCGGTCCAGATGAAGGCCGATATCGTGGCGCGTGACGAGACCGAGCAGGGTGACCGCGCGCTGCTCAATCTCGGCCACACCTTCTGTCACGCGCTGGAGGCCGCCACCGGCTATTCCGACCGGTTGCTGCATGGTGAGGGCGTTGCCATCGGCTGTGCGCTGGCCTTTGAGCTCTCCTCACGGCTGGGGCTCTGTTCACAGGAGGACCCGAGCCGGGTGCGCGCGCATCTCAAGGCGATGGGGATGAAGACTGATCTGGCCGACATTCCCGGCGATCTACCGGGGGCCGAGGCGCTGCTTGATCTGATGGGGCAGGACAAGAAGGTGATCGACGGGCAGTTGCGGTTCATCCTGGCGCGCGGGATCGGGCAGGCCTTCGTCACTTCGGATGTGCCTGGCGATGCGGTGCGATCGGTGCTTGAGGATGCGCTCGCAACCTGTTGAGAAACATCAACGACCCTGGATCACCATAAGCTCGCCGATATTCTCCGGTGTGATATAGCCCAGCATGATGCCGTTGGCGGCGCAGACCGCGACGGCGGGGGCCCCGTTATGCAGGGCCTCCAGCACCGTTTCCAGCCCATCGGTCAGCGCGACGCGCGGGATGTTCTGATCCATCACGGAAACCGCCGGGGTGGTGCGAGGTTCCTCGCCCGCCAGTGCCGCAAATAGGCGCGCGCGCGTCACGAAACCCAGCAAAGCGCCTGATGTATCGACCACGGGAAACTCGTGCTGCGTGCTGCGGATCACCGCCTGAGCCGCAGAATTCAGGGTATCGGCAGGCGTCAGCGTCTCGAAGCTGGTGATCATCGCGTCACGCGCCACAAGGCTGCGCGAGACTGCGCGCATGGCGACATCCTGACTTTCGGCGCTGGCGGCAAAAAACACGAACACCGCGATCAGCACCAAGACCGGATTGCCGGAGCTGAGCCCATAAAAGCCCAGAGCCAGCGCCAGAATCCGCCCGGCGGTGGCCGCAACCCGTGTGGCCATGACCCGGTCCATCCAAAGGCAGAGCAGCGCGCGGAACACCCGCCCGCCATCCATCGGAAAGGCCGGGATCATGTTGAAGACCGCAAGAAACAGGTTCACCAGCGCCAGGCGACCCCAGAAATCGGCATTGGGATTTTCGACGCTGCTGAGCGTGTCAGCGCCAATCCGCGCGCCGAGTAGGAACAGCACCGCGCAGATCACAACGTTCACCGCCGGTCCGGCCAGGGCCACAGCGATCTCTTGGCCGGGTTTTTTTGGCATCCGTTCCAGCCGGGCCAGCCCGCCGATCGGTAAAAGCGTGATGTCAGGGGTGCGGATGCCATAGCGCCGCGCCATCAGCGCGTGGCCGTATTCATGGGCAACGACGCAGGCAAACAGCGCCAGAACAAAGATAATGTTCCACAAGGCGCCCACAGCGCCGCCGCTGCCATAGGCCGAAAACCCGACCCAAGCGATCAGCAGGAAAAACGTGACATGGACCCTCAGTTCCGACCCCAGAAGGCGGCCTATCGGAAAGGACCATGTCACCGGTTCATGTCCCTAGAACGGAATCTCGTCATCATCGATTCCGCCCGAAGCCGGGGCAGGGGCGCTGCTGCTGCCGCGCGAGCCGCCATAGGGATCGCCCTGCGGCCCGCTGTCATAGCCGCCGCCCTGACCACCGCCATAGCCGCCGCCGCCACCGCCGCCTTCGCCGCGGCCGTCCAGCATGGTCAGCGTTGACCCGAAGCCCTGCAGCACAACTTCGGTTGAATACCGGTCCTGACCGGATTGATCCTGCCATTTGCGGGTTTGCAACTGGCCCTCGATATAGACCTTCGAGCCTTTGCGCAGATATTGCTCGGCAACACGGACCAGACCTTCGTTGAAGATCGCGACCGAGTGCCATTCGGTCCGTTCGCGGCGTTCACCGGTGTTGCGGTCTTTCCAGGTCTCGGAGGTTGCGATGCGCAGGTTGCAGACCTTGCCGCCGTTCTGGAACGACCGCACCTCGGGGTCGCGGCCCAGATTTCCGATAAGAATGACTTTGTTGACCGAGCCTGCCATGGCTTTCCCCATCTGTTGTTCTGTCTTGGTGTCGCGAATCTGTGCGATCTGTCGTGGTGACCCTATACGGCCCTGAAGTTGGTTAAAACTATGTATAGCAACGCGGAGCCACTCGCGCGGGATAGATATCCCGAACTCTTTCATTTCCGGGCAAAATATGTATAGTCCGGCGTCGAGGTGTAGTAGGCGGGCAGTGAGTATGCGCAGGTTTGTATCGGGGCTTGTTGTTGTTGGCTTTGTGCTATCGGCGGTGCCGGCGGCGGCTGATATGTTCGGAACCAAGAGCCGCAGGGACCTGTTCAAGAATCAGGCGAGATTCCTCGATACGCGCGGTGCCAGCCAGTACGAAAACTCGGTGCGCCTGCGTCCGCCCTCGGCCCATGGCAGTTTCGACAAGCGCTATACCGGCAAATACCGGGGCCAATACACCGCCATGGCGCGCGATGCGGCGCGGCGGCACAATGTGCCCGAGGAGCTTTTCTTGCGTCTGGTGCAGCAGGAAAGCAATTGGAACCCGCGTGCCAAGTCACACAAGGGTGCGCTGGGTCTTGCGCAGCTGATGCCCAAGACTGCGCGGTCACTCGGTGTGAACCCGCATGATCCTTATGAAAATCTGGATGGCGGCGCGCGGTATCTGTCGATCCAGTTCCGCGAGTTCAAATCCTGGCCTCTGGCGCTGGCCGCCTATAACGCCGGGCCAAAAGCGGTGCAGAAGCATGGCGGCGTGCCGCCTTACAAAGAGACCAAGAATTACGTGAAAAAGATCTGGGGTGGGTGACGCTGGTTTGCGTTGCATCAATTCCTGATTGATTTTATCTGGTATGACGAAGCCCATGATCCCGCGCTTCGGAGGCCACTCATATGCGTTCCTTTCTGATATCTGCACTCTTTGGCCTTGCTGCCGGGGTGGTTCAGGCTGATCCGCCTGACAGTTTGGAAGCGCTGGGAGAGGCGCTGTTTTTTGACGCCAACCTGTCGGCCAACCGCACCATGTCCTGCGCGACCTGCCATGACCCCGAGGCCGGATTTTCCGATGCGCGCGAGACCGATCTGGGCCGGGCGGTGTCCTTGGGGGATGACGGGCACTCGCTGGGCGATCGCAACGCGCCCACCGCGTCTTATGCGGCACTGGTGCCGGGGCTGCACCGCACCGAAGAGGGTGTCTGGGCCGGCGGCCTGTTCTGGGACGGGCGCGCCGCCACGCTAGAGGATCAGGCCGGTGGACCACCACTGAATCCGATCGAGATGGGGATGCCTGACAAGGCGGCGGTCGTGGCGCGCCTGCAGGAGAACCCTGATTACGTCACCGCCATGCAGAGCCTGTTCGATACGGCGGTATTTGATGATGCGGATCAGGCCTATGCGGCCATGACCTCGGCCATCGCGGCCTTTGAGCGGACCGAGTTTTTCGCACCCTTCGACAGCAAGTATGACCGGTTCCTGAAAGGTGAATACCAACTCACCAAGGAAGAGGAACTGGGCCGCCTGCTGTTCTTCTCGCAGCAATTCAGCAACTGCAACCAGTGCCATCAGCTCAAGCGCAGCGAGATCGATCCGGGCGAGACCTTCACCAATCACGAATATCACAATATCGGGGTGCCCATACATGAGGCGGTGCGCGCCCATAATGGCGTGCCGCTCGATCTGGCTGATGCCGGGTTGCTCGCCAACCCCGAAATCGACGATCTGACGCAAGAGGGCAAGTTCCGGGTGCCCACGCTGCGCAATGTGGCGGTGACCGGGCCGTATATGCATAATGGTGTCTTCGAAGATCTGCGCACGGTCGTGCTGTTTTATAACAAATACAACACCAGGGCCGCTGCCCGGCAGATCAACCCCGAAACCGGCGCGCCCTGGCGTGAGCCCGAGGTGGCGCCGACCCTGTCATTCAAGGAATTGACAGACGCCCCGGCGCTGGACGATCAGCGCATCGACGCGCTTGTGGCTTTCCTGAAAACACTGACAGATGCGCGCTACGAACATCTGGTTGATCCCGACTGAGACTATGTCGGACAGGTGAGCCTGCGGCTTTCGGAGCGGGCGCATTTCAGAGCTGCGCCGCCGAGACGGCGCGGCGGGCAGCGGGATTGGCGGCGCGCTGTTCGATCCAGTCAAAGACCAGTTTCGGCCCTCGTCGCGTACTGGAGTGATCGCGGGACATGACATAGCCCGCATTGCTGACCACCACATCCTCGGTGGCCTGTACCAGCAGGTTCTGCTGTATCAGACCATCGACCAATCCAAGCCATCCCAGCGCGACACCGTTCCCGGCAATCGCCGATTGGGTGACCATGTCGTAATTGTTGAAGCTGATATAGTTCTTGGACCGTTCGCCTGAAATGCCCAGCCCCTCGAACCACCCTTGCCAGGTTTGCCAATGGGCTGATGGTGGTTTTGACAGGCTCAGCAATTGATGATCGAGCAGGGCCTGCGAGGATGCAATCGGACCGTTCTCCGCCAGGAAACGGGGGCTGCACACCGCCGCAACACGTTCGCGGAGCAGCGCGACATCCCCTTTCCCGATTGTGCTGAAAGATTGAACATGAATTTTGATATCCCAGTCCTCTGACCCTTTCTCGGGTGGCGCTTGCGAGGCGAGGATCTGAATCTCGATCTCGTCCCCCAATTCCTCGCGCAGGTCAGACAATTGCGGCAGGAGCCAGAAGGTCGAAAAGGAAAAATCTGCCGAGATACGCACCCGCGGTCTGGATTTACGTTCCAGCAAAGACGCGACCGAGCCTCCCATCTGGCTCATGGCAGGTCGCACCACGTTGAGCAGGCGCAACCCTTCATTGGTCAGGCTCACGCCGCGATGCTCGCGCCTGAACAGGGTGACGCCCAGTTCAGCCTCAAGCCCTTTGATTTTCTGCGAGATCGCCGATTGCGTCACCCCCAAGGCCTCGGCCGCGCCTGAGAGGTTCCCAAACCGGGCAACAAGGTCAAACGCGTGTAGCGCGACAAGCGTATGACCAAGCTTCCTATTAACACTGCTAAGATCATCCATAATCAATTCACTACTGCAAAACCGCCCCGTGTTCTAAATAAAATTCCCCAATGCAAGCGATTAGCTTAGACTCAGGCTGTCGAACAATAAGAACCGCGAACAGAACAGGGAAGTTCCATGTCAATCAAACCACCCTTAACAGACCTGCCCATCGGCGTTGCCGATGAAGGTTTTTACCGGGGGTTCAGTCACATCGTCACCATTTCGTCAAAGCTGGCGATTGGTGGGCTTGTGGTCTGGGCCATCGCGTTCCCCGAGCAATCGGGCGCCGTCCTGAACTCGATCAACGCGTTTATCCTCTCATCCTTTGGCGCCTGGTATATCTGGACGGTGGCGCTGTTCATCATCTGCTGCATTGCCTTCGCACTCTGGCCAACGGCGGGCAGGTTGAAGCTGGGGCTCGACAGCGACGTTCCCGAGTTTTCCAATTTCTCATGGTTTTCGATGATGTTCGGGGCCGGGATCGGGGTGGGGATGCTCACCTGGGCCGTGGCCGAACCGATGTATCACTGGACCAATAACCCCGAGGTCATTCAGGGCATTACCGAGGGCAGTACCGAGGGCAATGTCAGAATGGCCTATAAGTGGTCCTTCTTGCATTGGGGGCTTGGGGCTTGGGCCTGTTACGCAATCGCCGGTCTGGCGCTTGGCTTTTTTGCCTATCGCCGGGGCCTGCCGCTGACCATGCGGTCGTCGCTGACACCGCTTTTTGGTGCGCGTCTGTCTGGCTCGCTGGGGCATATCGTGGATATCGTGGCGGTGGTCGCAACCATCCTGGGTGTGGCGCAGACGCTGGGGTTTGGTGTTGAGCAGTTTGTCGCGGGTCTCACCCGGATCGGGATCGGAGGGCTGACCAATGCCGAAGGCACGGCCAACACCGCCGGGGTTCTGATCGCCATCGTAGTGATCATGGCCGCCTCGACCGCCTCGGCCCTGTCTGGTGTCGGCAAGGGCATCAAGTGGCTGTCGAATATCAACATGGTGCTCAGCATCGCTTTGCTGGCGTTTTTCCTGGTGTTCGGGTCAACCTTCTTCGGGCTGCAGGCGCTGTTCCTGGGGCTCTGGGATTACCTGATCGCCCTGCCGGACATGATGTTCCGCGTCTGGGCGGGCGACGGCAACCCCGACAGCACCGCCTCCAAGCTGGAAGGCTGGCAGGGCGGCTGGTCGGTGTTCTACTGGGCCTGGTGGATCGCGTTTGCACCGTTCGTCGGCCTGTTCCTGGCGCGTATTTCCAAGGGTCGGACAATCCGTGAATTCGTGCTGGGCGCGATGATCGTCCCGTCGCTGATGTGCTTTGTCTGGTTCACATGGGCCGGTGGCACCGCGATTGATCTTGAGATCAAGGGCGCCGAGGGCATCATCAAGAGCGCACCGGATGGCGACAAGATCTTTGCCATGGTGCAGTACATGCTGACGCCGTTCCTCGGCTGGGCCATGTCGGTGATGATCGTTGTCCTGCTGATGACTTATCTGGTGACCACTGCGGACAGCGCCGTGCTGATCGTGAACACCATCAATGCCGCTGGTGATGAAGGCCCGAAAGCGCGCCCGCATATCATCTTCTGGGGTGTTGCGCTGGGGGCTGTGGTGACCGCGCTGCTGCTGGTCGGTGGCCTCAAGGCCATCCAGACCGCGATGGTGATCGGGGCGCTGCCATTCTCGCTGGTAATGGTGCTGCAGTGTTTCGCGCTGATCAAGGCGATCTACAATGACGGTAAGCGCGAGAAAGTCGGGATACCTACGACCGTGGCGCAGGAGCCTGCTGAATAAGCGACCATGTCAAATTGCCGCTGCCAAGTCCTGATGGTGGCGGTAACGAAAGGGCTGGGCCGGATGGCTCAGCCCTTTCAATTTGATCCTGCCGTGATTTATTCGGCGGCGATCTTGATGACCGGTTGCATCCGCTCCAGCACCTCGTCGGAGAGATGACATTTGATCTGATGCCCATCGGCCAGCGTCTTGACCGGCGGCACATCCTTTTCGCACAGACCGCCAGCCACTTCGGATTTCCAGCGACACCGCGTCTGGAACGGGCAGCCCGGCGGGGGGTTCATCGCCGAGGGGATGTCGCCCTCCAACACGATATGCTCCTTCTCGATCGAGGTGTCGGCAATCGGCACCGCGCTCAGCAAGGCCTCGGTATAGGGGTGATAGGGCGGGCTGAAGACCTGATCGGTCGAGCCCAGTTCCACCACATGGCCCAGATACATCACCATGACCCGGTCGCTGAGATAGCGCACGATGGACAGGTCATGGCTGATGAACAGCAGCGTGGTCTTGTGCTCGCGCTGGATCTCCATCAGCAGATCGGTCACCGCCGCCTGCACCGACACGTCCAGCGCCGAGACCGGCTCATCGGCCACCACGATCCTTGCGTCACCGGCAAAGGCGCGCGCGATGCCCACACGCTGTTTCTGGCCACCCGAGAGTTGCCGCGGCATCCGGTCGGCAAAGGCGCGGGGCAGTTTCACCAGATCGAGCAGTTCCAGCATCCGCTGTTTGCGCTCGGCCTCGGAATTGCCGATGCCGAAAATCTCCAGCGCCCGGATGATCTGCCGCCCCACCGTCATCGAGGGGTTGAGCGTATCAAACGGGTTCTGGAACACCATCTGCACCTCGGATACGGTCTTGGTGTCGCGTTCCTCGATGGGCACGCTTTCGATATTGCGGTTGTCCAGCAGAATCTGGCCATCCGTGGCGGTTTCCAGCCCCATCAGTACCTTGGCGAAGGTGGATTTGCCGCAGCCGGATTCGCCCACGATCGCCAGCGTCTCGGATTCGCGGGCCTCGAAGCTCAACGTCTCGTTGGCCTTCACCACCTTGGTCTCACCACCGCCGAACAGGGCATTGGCAGCCACCTCATAGTATTTCTTGAGGTTGTCCATCTTCAGGACAACATTACCGACCTCACCCTTTTCTTTCTGTTCGCCCAAGGTGATCGGCGCGTTCCAGTCGATCTCCTTGTATTTCAGGCAGCGGGTGTGGTGCCGGTCATTGCCGGGCACTGCCTCCATCATGATATCGCCTGCGTCGCAGCGATCCTCTTCGAAATAGTCGCAGCGCGGGCCGAAATTGCAGCCCGGAGGACGCTCATGGGGCAGGGGAAAGTTGCCCGGAATCGCCACCAGCGGGCGCGCGTTCTTGTCAGCGCCGGGCAGCGGGATCGACCGGAACAGCGCCTGCGTATAGGGGTGCTGCATGTGGTCAAACACATCAGCGATCGAGCCGCGCTCCACCGCCTCGCCGGAATACATGACGCAAAGCCGATCGCAGGTTTCCAGCACCAGTCCAAGGTTGTGCGAGATGAACAACATCGAGGTGCCGTATTTCTTGCCCAGATCCTTGACCAGTTCGACCACGGCGGCCTCAACCGTCACGTCCAGCGCGGTGGTCGGTTCATCCAGGATCAACAGCGCTGGTTTTGACATCAACGCCATCGCGATGACGATCCGTTGCTGCTGACCACCCGACAATTGGTGCGGGAAGGAGTTCAGCATCCGCTCGGGGTCGGGCAGGCGCACATCGGTGACCACCTCCAGCGCGCGGGCATAGGCCTCTTCCTGGCTGACCCCCTCATGGATCATCGGCACTTCCATCAGCTGCTTGCCGATCTTCATCGCCGGGTTCAGCGAGGCCATGGGTTCCTGATAGATCATCGCGATTTCATTGCCGCGAATGTCGCGCAATTCCTCGTCGCTCATCTGACCCAGGTCGCGGCCCTTGAACTTGATCGAGCCGCCCACGATGCGCCCGTTCTTGCCCAGATCCTGCATCACGCCCAGCGCCACGGTGGATTTGCCGCACCCGGATTCGCCGACCAGTCCGACCGCCTCACCGGGCCGCACCGTGACCGAGAAATCCATCACGGCCGGAATTTCGCGTAACCGGGTGAAGAAGGATATCGACAGCTTGTCGATCTCCAGAATGGGCCCGTCATATTCCGCCAGTTTGTTCATCTTGTCTTCTCCTCGCGAGAGTCAGGGCATCCCCTTCATCTGGCTTAAATCGGTCTGGAGACCGGGGGCTGCCCCCCGGTCCATCCTCTCCATCAGTCCTTCAGGCTCTCTTCCCGCAAACCGTCTGCCAACAGGTTCAAACCCAGAACCATGGTCAGCAGCGCAAGCGCCGGGGGCAGAGCAGGGTGCAGATAGACCGAGAGCAGCTTGCGCCCCTCATTGATGGTCGAACCCCAATCCGGGCTTTCCGGCGGCAGTCCCAGCCCGAAGAAGCCCAACGTCCCCAGAAGGATCGTGGTGTAGCCGATGCGCAGGCAGAAATCGACGATCAGCGGACCACGCGCATTGGGCAGGATTTCCCACAGCATGATGTACCACGGGCCTTCACCCCTCGTCTGCGCGGCGGCCACATAGTCGCGTGTCTTGATGTCCAGCGTCAGGCCGCGCACGATGCGGAACACCGTGGGCGAGTTGACGAAGACCACCGAGACGAACACCACCAGCACGCCGCCCGGTATGTCGAACAGATCAAGGATGTTCGGGATGCCCGGTATCCAATAGCTGTCGGTTTGGACGATCGCGCCGTTGTTCGAGATCAGCGACAGATAAAGCCAGATCGCGACCCCAAGCACACCGATCAGCAGTGGCGTTCTGAACCGTGGCTGCGTATAGAACCGCGAGTTGAGCAACACCGCCAGAAACACGATGGGAAACACGAACAGCACGGTTGCCATATAGTTCGGCACGCCGGTTGCCACGATCTCGGGCGTGACCAGCAGGTAGAACAGCAGGATCACCGGGAAGGCCAGGATCAGGTTCGACAGGAAGGACAGGATCGTATCCAGCCGACCGCCATAATAGCCCGCAGGCAGGCCCAGCGTGATCCCCACCATGAAGGCAAAGACCGTCGCCAGCGGTGCGATCTGCACCACGATCCAGGCCCCTTTGACCATGCGGCTGAACACGTCGCGCGCCAGATTGTCGCCACCCAGAAGATACCATGCATACTGGCCTTCTTCGGCACCGCTCACCGGAGTTCCCGGCGGCTTGTTCTTCATGCCCGAGACCTGATCCAGCGCATCCTGCGTGACGATCAGGTCCATCGCGCCGAAGATGCCGGTAAAGACCCAGAACATCACGAGGCCAAAGCCGATCATGCCGATGGGACTGTCAAAGAGCTTGCCATAAAGCCCCAGCCGCCGCTTGAACGCCATTGAGACGGCAAAAAGCAGGATCAGCGCAATCCAGACCGAGGTGAACTGATAGAAGATGCGGGTAATGATTTCGAATGTTGTGAGAGGTTCCATGCTCAATCTCCTCCCTTAAGCAATTCGAATACGAGGGTTCAGGTAGACATAGCCGATATCTGATATCAGCTGCGTCACCAGCACCACGATGACGGACACCACCGACACTGCCAGCAGCAGCTGGATGTCGTTGTTGCTTGCCGCCTGCACCAGCACCCATCCGAAGCCCTTGTAGTTGAAGAGCGTCTCGACGATCACCACACCGTTCAGCAGCCATGGGAACTGCAGCATGATGACGGTGAAGGGCGCGATCAGCGCGTTGCGCAGCGCGTGTTTCATCACAATGTTGCGGAAGCTGACGCCCTTGAGCCGCGCGGTGCGGATGTATTGCGCCGTCATCACCTCGGTCATCGAGGCGCGGGTCATCCGGGCGATATATCCCATCCCGTAGAGCGAGATGGTCAGCACCGGCAGGAAGAAGTTCTCGAACGTGGCATGTTCCATCGCCGAGGTTGCGGTGCCCTTGAACCATTTCAGCCCAACTGCAGAAGAAGCAAAGACCGCGATAAAGATCACGCCTGAAACATATTCCGGCGTTGCGGTCGTGGTGATGGCGAAGGTCGACAGGGTCCGGTCGGTTTTTGATCCTTCCTTCATACCTGCCAGAACGCCGAGCAACAGCGCTGACGGGATCATCAGCAGCATCACCCAGAACATCAGCTTGCCGGTCAGGCCAAGCCGCGTTCCGATAACGCCGGAGACCTCATCCTTGAAGACGGTGGAATAGCCCCAATACCCCTGCAGGATACCGCAAAACTCGGGCGAGTCTTCGGCGGTCCTGCCGGGCAGGATGCACCGTCCCTGGACACTGCCATCTTCATTCGTATGCCGATATGAAGGCAAAATACCCAGCCATTCGCCGTATTTGACCGGCACCGGCTGAAGATACCCGCCCTTTTCCAGAAAACTGCTGACCTGCTCATCCGACATCCGGAAGTTGCCCTGGGTCTTGGCGAGTTTTTCAAGGTTGGGGTAGAGGTTGGTCAGAAAGAAGACGAGGTAGGTCAGGCATAATGCGGTCAAGATCATGACGCCGACGCGTTTTAAAATAAATAGTCCCATGTAAGCCCCTGTTGGTGGCCAGCGCGAGGAGTGTCAGGCCCTGCGCTTCGCTTTTTTGTTCGCCGGTCATCGACGAAGAAGCCGCGCCCCGGGGGGCGCGGATTGTGTTTTTCTCGTTCAGCCGACGATGCCGAACTTGTAGATCTGCGGCAGGTCGGCGATGTGCTTTTCAACACCCACCAGATTGTCGCGGTGATGGCGCATGGCCGTCCGCCAGAACGGCTGGATGGTCACGCCTTCGTCGATCATGATGCCTTGCAGCTTGCCCATCACTTCGCGGCGCTTGTCCACATCGGCGATCGAGTTTGCTTCTGCCAGCAGAGTGTCGAACTCTTCATTCGCGAACCCGGATTCGTTCCATGCCTCGCCTGACTTATAGGCAAGCGCCAGAATCTGGACGCCAAGCGGGCGGTGGTTCCAGTTGGTCGACGAGAACGGATACTTGGTCCAGTCGTTCCAGAAGGTCGATCCCGGCAGCACGGTGTGGCGCGCCTTGATCCCCGCATCGTTGAGCTGGGCCACAACGGCGGCCGTTGTGTTGCGGCGCCAGTCATCGTCGATCGACTGAATCTCATGCTCGTAGTCGCCCATGCCGGCTTCGTCCATCAGGGCCTTGGCCCGTTCCGGGTCGAAGGGCAGCCGCTTGACGGTGGAATCAAACTCGGGATGCATCGGTCCAACATGGCAGTTATCCGCCGGAATGCCGTAACCTGCCATCCCAAGTTCAAGACAAACCTCGTTGTCCACCGCCATGGCCAGAGCCTGACGCACGCGACGATCGCCATAGATCTTGTTGCCATCGGCGTCTTCGGCCAGCTGATTGGGACGAATGACAATCGTGAAGCCGGACGGAATTTCCGAACGGGTCAGGCCGAGGCTGTCGAAGATATCGACAAACTCACCCACCGATTCCCAGTTCATATCGATCTCTTCGGCCTCGTAAGCCGCCAGGAACGCTGCAGGATCGGTGCCGTAGTCAATGAACTCGATCCGGTCGACGTAGCCGCCCTTGCCAGCGGCATAGCCCCACCAGTCATGGCCTTCGTTACGTACCAGAACGCCCTTCACGCCAACTTCGTGGCTTTCCGGCAGCATGAAGCCGGTGCCAACGGGATTGGCGAGCATATTGTCGGGGTCGTGGCTGCTGTGCACCACAGCCGCCGGATAATCCGCCATGCCGGGAATGATCGTGATATCGGGATTGTTGCTCTTGAGCTTAACGGTATGCGAATCCACGACCGTGATCGCGCCATCGGCAGCTTTGTTGGTTTCCGAATCAACCAGCGAGGACATCCGCGAGGCCATCGAGTTTCCTTCGACGGTGCCATCGCACCACATGGCAATGTTGCGCGCCACGTCGTCGGCGGTGAAGTCGTCGCCGTTGTTCCACTTGACGCCTTTGCGCACATTCAGGGTGTGTTCGGTTGCATCATCGTTGGTTTCCCAGCTTTCAAGCAGCATCGGCTTGAACGACCCGTCATTGTTGTACTCGACCAGGTATTCCAGCCAGCCTGCAGTGAAGGTCGCGATCTGGGTCCAGTCATAGGTGCGCGGATCCTTCAGGCCCCGCACTTCCATCTGATAGCGGATGGTGCCGCCCTTCTGGGGCTCCTGAGCCTGCGCGGGCGAGGCCAGCCCGATCATGCCGTAGGCTGCGGGCACGGTCACGCCAAGTGCCGTTACGCGCGCCATGAATTCGCGGCGGCTGAGCTGGCCGTCGCGATATTCGCGGGCATGCATCTCGGCCGCGCGATGCACCGGCTTTCCTGTCAGTGTCTTGTTGGTCATTTAGATCTCCCCTGAGTGAGTTTGTTTTTGATTAAAGACGGGAGCGGCTGCGTCAGAAGTCGCACCGGATATCACTCTGTGGCGCGCGCATGGCGCGTTGGTTCTTTCAAGCTCCCCATGCCAGTATACGGCAACAGAAAATCCCGGGCGTCAACGATTGCTTTCGCCCTTTCACGGTCTAAAAACGACATCCGTATGATTAAAAAACGACTTGACGGCAAAAGCCTGGCTAAGGGCGGCTTAAGTTGGCTTTATGCTGCGCTGCGGCGGATGGCGGTGGGGGCCAGTCCGGTATGGTGTTGTATGAAGCGGGTAAAATAGGCTGCGCTGCTGAAGCCGAGGTCCTTGGCGATGTGGCTGGCGGGGCGTTTGCTTTGGATCAGCGCAGCGCGCGCTTCATGCAGAACGCAGCCGGTCAGCAACGCGGCGGCGGTGCGCCCGGTCTGGGATTTGCAGACCCGTGTCAGATGGGTGGGTGTCACGCCCAAGGCAGCGGCATGGTCGGCCATGCTGGCGCCAGTGGCATGGGCGTGTACCAGCCGGTCGAAATAGCGGCGCGCCAAGCGTCGGGCTGCGCTGGCGCGGGGCGCGGCGGGCTCTGCCTCGGTCGTGCGCTGCAGCCAGATGGCGGCCAGTTCCGCATAGGCCAGAACCGCCTTCGTATTCAGGCTTTTGGTGCTGTCCTGCTCACGGGCGATGGCATCCAGCAGACCCGCCAGCTCGTTCTGGGTGGCCACATCGCGCACCCGCAAATGGACGGGGCGATCCGGCAGCGACGGGGCGCTGCCCACCGGCAGCACCAGTGCCTGGCCGAAACACTGTCGCCCCAGATCGATGGCCAGAAGCTGCCGGGCAGGGACGAAGATGGCGTTATGGGTGCCGATACCCGCGCGCGCGCCATCAAACAGCGCCACGCCCTGACCGCGCGTGATCCAGAGCAGCAGGTGATCGGCCCGGCTATGGGGCAGCTCAAGCTGCCAGCGCCCGAGCGGCGCAAGCTGCGGCAGGCTCAGCAGCCGCACGTCATTTGCCTGATCGGGTCCGCTCGTCATGGGTTTGATCCGCCGAGAAACACTCTGTTCGCGCCATTTACAGCATGAAAGCGAGGGGTGGACAACCAGCCCCGCCAATCACAGGTCTGGCCGCAGCCTGTGCCAGCCCGCTATCCGCGCGCGAAACCATGTGCGCTGGCGCTTGGCGAATTGCCGCGTCGCGATGGTGGCCCGTTCGCGGGCGGTCTCAAGATCAATCTCGCCATCGAGATAGGCGATCAGTTCCGGCACGCCGATCGCCTTGCACGAGGGCAGGGTGTCCTCATAACGGTCGCGCATCGCGGCCACCTCCTCCAGCGCGCCGCCCGCCAGCATCGCATCAAAGCGACGCGCGATGCGGTCCAGCAGCCAGTCGCGGTCGTTTTCCATCACGATCGGCACGCTCTGGTCGAGTGGCAGGATCGGCGCAGAGGTTTCGGCCTGCCAGTCCGCCAGCGGACGACCCGTGGCGCGCAGCACCTCCCAGGCGCGCTGCACCCGTGCGCGGTTCTGCCGGTCGATGCCTTGGGCGGTCCCCGAATCCAGCCCGGCCAGAAGCGCCTCAAGGGGCAGGGTGTCGCCCTCGGCGCGAATCTCGGGCGGCGTTTGTGGGATGTCGGCTATACCTTCGGTCAGCGACCGGAAATAGAGCCCGGTGCCCCCCACAATGATCGGGCGTTGGGGGCCGGTCAGCAGCGGCGTCACCTCGCGCAGCCAGTGACCCGCTGAATAAGCCACATCATAGGGGACGTGACCATAGAGCAGGTGCGGCGCGCGGGCTTCTTCCTCGGGGGACGGGCGGGCGGTGATCACGCGCCAGCAGTCATAGACCTGACTGGCATCGGCATTGATGATCACCCCGCCATGGCGCTCGGCGATTTGCAGCGCCAGTTCCGACTTGCCCGAGGCGGTTGGACCGGCAATCAGAACCGGCAATCCTTTGGGGATGTCAGGCAGTTGTGCGACAAGCCTCATGTGGCGACCCGCCGCTGGTGCAAATTCCTGACTGTCTGGTGCCCGACCCGCATTGAACCTCGCTGCGTTTTGCTTCATTTTGCGCCGCAAATACACCGGTGCCGCAGCGGAGCGCAACATGACCTCACTTTCCCCCGAATTCGTGACGCAAGCCAAATACAATCGGGTGATGCTGAAAATATCCGGTGAGGCGCTAATGGGGGATCAGGGGTTCGGCCTGCATCCGCCCACCGTGCAGCGCATCGCCGAAGAGGTCAAATCGGTCCACGATATGGGCGTCGAGATCTGCATGGTAATTGGCGGCGGCAATATCTTTCGCGGGCTGCAGGGCTCAGCGCAAGGGATGGAGCGGACCACGGCAGATTATATGGGCATGCTGGCAACCGTGATGAACGCGCTGGGGATGCAATCAGCACTGGAAGAATTGGGGGTGTTCACCCGGGTGATCTCGGCCATTCCGATGGATCAGGTCTGCGAGCCCTATATCCGCCGCCGCGCGGTGCGCCACCTTGAGAAAAAGCGGGTCTGCATCTTTGCTGCCGGTACCGGAAACCCCTATTTCACCACCGACACCGCCGCCGCCCTGCGCGCCAGCGAGATGGCCTGCGAGGCGATCTTCATGGGCAAGCAGGTGGATGGTATCTATGACAGCGATCCAAAGACCAACCCGGATGCCAAGCGCTATGACCGGATCACCTATAACGAGGTGCTGACCCGGAACCTCAAGGTGATGGATGCCTCGGCGATTGCGCTGACGCGCGACAACAACATGCCGCTGATCGTGTTCTCGCTGGACGAGCCGGGCGGGTTCCGGGGCATTCTGGCCGGTGAGGGCACCTATACCAAGGTCATGGGCTAAGCCATCTGCACCCGGGGAAGCTTGTGCTACCCTAGATCCGCACCCGGTCAAGGACACGGGTCCCGGCGCGCTTAAAACCCTGTTCTGCTGTCGTTTGACCTAAAGAACCTTGTTGATGCTGGGTTGTATGGTTTCGCGTCCCATTTGCGATTTCCCTCACGATTCTGATAACGAGCAAGGCCATGTCGACCCATCTGACATCCCGCCAGATGGCCTCAGTTTTTGCTCATGTTAACAGGCTGTTCCGGCGGTTTTTTGATATGCGCCGCCATATGCGAGCATCATCCTGCACCCCGAAGGGTCTGGATGCCAATTGGGGGCATCCAAAGGGAAATATCACAATACTCGGTTGTGAAAGTGGTCGGGGCGGCGAGATTCGAACTCACGACCCCCTGTACCCAAAACAGGTGCGCTACCAGACTGCGCCACGCCCCGGACCGTGCGCCTACCTAGCGATGCGAAACGGGTTTGAAAAGCCCTAAAAGCACCCGTTTCTGCCGCACGTTCATTTTACCCGGTTTGCGCCTTGCACCAAGGAACGCCCGATCCCGCCAGCAACCAAATGTCGTGTTGATGGCGGCGCGTGTGCAAGCCGGTCAGCAGCCGATCGCCGCACAGATTCGTTCACGATAGGCTGCGTTGGCAGGACTATCGGGAACGGATGCCGCAGGCTCCTGGCGGCAATTGGGGACATAGTTCACATCAAGTCCCCGGTTGACGCATGATCCGATATCCCATCCGGGGGGCAGCTCGTTCAGATCAACCTGACCCCATTTTGGGTGGCCAATCTGCTGCAGCGCCGAAAACTGGTTCAGGATCAGGTTCGACACATCTGCCACCGCGTCGCAGCTGAGCCGGTGGTAGTTGTTCTTGCGTCTGTCGTATTCATAGGTCATCAACACCGCCTTTACGGCGACGGTATCAAGCGGGTCAGAGACGAAGTCATAGGTCCCCGAAGGGATCTGTACCGGCGTGTAGACCGCCTGCAATACCGGATCGACAATAGGCAGCAGATGGTAAGTCGATGCGTCCAGATTCGAATCCGCAAACAAGCGCGCTGGCGCTCCGGCAACATAGAAGAACGCATCGATCTCACCGCTTTTCAGGCGTGCCATCGACTCGTCTGGCCCGATTGTCAGAGTTTCCCCGGCTTCGACGCCGACCAGGTCGAGCAGCAAGGACGCTGTCAGGAACGTGCCGCTATCGGCAACGCCCACGGCGACGCGCTTGCCGCTCAGATCAGCGACCGATCCGATATCTTTGGAGGCCAGAATATGCACTTCCTCGTTGTAAAGCGGGAAGGCGATCCTGACGCCGGCAATCGCCCGGGCAATGTCCGGGTCGTTCGCGGAATAGGTCTTCAGATATTCAAGAACGTCGCTTTGCACGATCCCGAATTGCGTCGCCCGGCGCCTGCGCACACCCAGAAAGTTCTCTAGCGAACCGGCGCTTTCATTGACGGTCAGCGTCTGTCCGCAGCCCGCCATCAGGTTCGAGATGTCACGACCGATCTGAATATAGGTGCCGGTCGGGCCGCCGGTCAGAATGTTCTTCTCGAATTCTTGTGCTTCGATGCTGGTGGTGCCAAAGCACACGGCCAGGGCAGCGCCCAACAAGTGCAGTGATCGTTTCGCAAAATTCGTCATCTTTCTTCCTGTCCCTTGATATCAATTCTCTCAACAACGCCCAAGATCGCGAACCAGTGACGCGAGCGTCTGACGGTTGATCGAGGTGAAAACGGTGCTCAAGGCGTCATGCGCACATACGCCTTCGACCAAGAGCTGTTGCAGTTCGGCACGCTTTTGGGCCGTCGTCCCGCCCAGCCCCGGCGCTGCTGCAATCGCCCGGCTCACGTCTGCTGACTCCAGAGGGTCCGCCCGGCGCTGCAGCGATCTGTTCTGATCTTGAGTCGGCGCAACCTGGATCGCCGCCTGAGCGGGCGTCGGAGCGGCCCTAGACGCATCTATAGCCGCCTGTGTCTCTTGTTGCTCTGAGCGAAGCGCATCGAGTTGCGATCTGAGATCCGCCGTATTCGCTTGCAAACTGGCCAGTTCGGCAAGGGTGGACTGGATTTCGGCTTGTTTGGCTTCTTGCTGTGCCGCGATCGCGTCGCGTCTTGCCGCCACCTCCTGGGCCTGTTGTTCCGCCGCCGCGCGCGCGTCCTCGGCCTCTGCGATCTGCGCCTGCAACGCGCTGTGGGACTGGCGCAGTTGCTCGATCTCGTTGCTCAGCGCGGCCAGGTCGGTCTTGGCCTCCTCGCTCTGGGCCACCACCGTGTCTTTTTCGGCCAGCGCGGATTGAATGTCGGCCTGCGCCGCCGCCACCTGCTGCTGTTCCGCTGTCGCGCGTGCCTCTTCGGCCTCGGCGATCTCGACCTGCAACGCGCTGCGGGACTGGCGCAGTTGGTCGATCTCGGCGCTCAGAGCGGCCAGATCGGCCTTGGCCTCCTCGGTCTGGGCCACCACCGTGTCTTTCTCGGTCAGTGCGGATCGAATGTCGGCCTGTGCTGCCGCCACCTGCTGCGCCTGCTGTTCCACTGTCGCGCGTGCCTCTTCGGCCTCGGCGATCTCGGCCTGTAACGCGCTGCGGGATTGGCGCAGTTGGTCGATCTCGGCGCTCAGCGCGGCCAGATCGGCCTTGGCTTCCTCGGTCTGGGCTACGACCGTGTCTTTCTCGGTCAGTGCGGATCGAATGTCGGTCTGCGCGGCCGCCACCTCCTGCGCCTGCTGTTCCACTGTCGCGCGTGCCTCTTCGGCCTCGGCGATCTCGGCCTGTAACGCGCTGCGGGATTGGCGCAGTTGGTCGATCTCGGCGCTCAGCGCGGCGAGGTCGGCCTTGGCTTCCTCGGTCTGGGCTACGACCGTGTCTTTCTCGGTCAGTGCGGACTGAATGTCGGCCTGTGTCGCCGCCACCTCTTGCGCCTGCTGTTCCGCCGCCGCGCGTGCCTCCTCGGCTTCTGCGATTTGGGCCTGCAACGCGCTTCGGGATTGACGCAGTTGGTCGATCTCCGTGCTCAGCGCGGTAAGGTCGGCTTTGGCCTCCTCAGTCTGCGCTATGACCGCGTCTTTCTCGGTCAGTGCGGATTGAATGTCGCCCCGTACCACCGCCACCTGCTGCGCCTGGAATTCTGCCGCCACGCGTGCCTCTTCGGCTTCGGCGATCTGGCTCTGCAACGCGCTTCGGGACTGGCGCAGTTGATCGATCTCGGTGCTCAGAGCGGCGAGGTCGGTTTTGGCCGCTTCGGTCTCTTCGATCATCTGGTCGCGGCGTTCCGCCAACGCTTCAATATCCGGGCCCGCATTTTCCTTCGCGTCCGAAAGGTCAGCCTGCATCGCCGAGCGCTCAGACCGTAACTTCTGAAGTTCCTCGCGGGCAGCGTCCACGCGCGCGTTCATGTCCGCCTCCGTGCTCCGCAGATCGTCTATCTTTCTGGCAAGCTGGCCGACCTCTGCAAGCGCCGTCTTGAGTTGCGAACGGGTGGCTTCCAGCATGTTCTCAGCCATCCTGGCGTCATCTTCGAGCCCTGCGATGATACTTTTGAACGACGACACCTTATACGAGAGGACATCGGATTGGTCTGCAGCGACCAGCGGCGCATCCTCGCTGCCCGAGCTCTGCGCGATGGTTGGCTGTGCCCAACCAAACAAAATGAAAAAGGATGCCAACGCGACACGACGGATAAGCAAAGACATCAAAACCTGACCTTAGAACATAAAAAACAAAACAATAATATTATCCTAGCACCATTGTCTCTTGAAAAAAAGATTGGAATGCGGGCAGGGCGCGAGCAATATTTGATCGCGGTGCATCAGTTTGATCCTGGTAGACCATCGGACCGCGCACCTTTCGGCGAGCCGATGCGGCATTTACTTGCGAGGATTCACGGGGAGGTAGAACCCCCACAGGTTCCCTGTGCGCCAGTTTGATTTGATATGTCCCTGCCATGTTCCCGGGTTCAACGCGCGAAAGAACACCGGACACTTCGTCACCTGTGGTCCGGCCATTTGGGCCTCACCGGTTGACCTGACCTGCGTGTCGTGCTTTGCCGGGCCGGACCAAGAGGCAGTGAGCATATCAATACGATGCTGAAAAAACTCTATGACTGGACCATGCGTCTTGCCGAACACCCGCACGCACTTTGGGCGCTGGCCGCGGTGTCGTTTGTGGAAAGCTCGGTCTTTCCGATCCCACCGGATGTGCTGATGATCCCGATGATCCTTGCCGCGCCGTCGCGCGCCTTTCTGATCGCGACTGTCGCGCTGGTGTCCTCGGTTCTGGGCGGGCTTTTGGGATACGCGATCGGTGCGTTTTTCTATGACACCATTGGCCACCCGGTCCTGGCTGCCATGGGCAAGGCGCAGGCGATGGATGAGTTCAACACCCGCTTTAACGATTTTGGGTTCTGGGCAGTGCTGACCGCGGGGATTACTCCGTTTCCCTACAAGGTCATCACCATCATGTCGGGCTGGACCGGCATGCCGCTGGGCACTTTTGTCGCCACTTCGATCCTGGCGCGCGGCATCCGGTTCTTTGTCGTGGCCGGGCTTTTGTGGAAATTCGGTGAACCCATTCGCGATTTCATCGAAAAGCGCCTTGGCCTCATGTTCACATTGTTTATCGTATTGCTGATCGGTGGCTTTGTGCTTGTGAGGTTCCTGTGACACATCGAAACAGGCTGATTCTGACCGCCACAGCCACCTCGACCGCCCTGCTTGTCGGGGCCTATATCACCGAGTTCTTCGGATGGGAGCCCTGCGCCATGTGCCTGTGGCAGCGCTGGCCGCATTTTGCCGCCATCGTTGCGGGCCTCTGCGCGCTGGCCATACCCGGCCCCGCCTTTCCTCTGCTGGGGGCGGCCGCCTCGGCCACCACGGGTGGCATCGCGATCTTTCACTCAGGCGTTGAGCGCAAGTGGTGGGACGGTCCCGCCAGTTGCAGCGGGAGCGGAGACGCGATGAGCGCGATGAGCGGCGACGCGCTGCTGCCCGGAGGCGCCGATCTGGCACCGCTGGTGATGTGCGACGCGTTGGAGCCATTCCTTTTTGGTCTGACCATGGCGAACTGGAATGCGCTGTTTTCCCTGTTCCAGATATTTGTCTGGATTTCGGCCGCCCGCGCCGGGCGCAGCTGATCAGGTCGTTTTCTTCGTCGACAGCAACAGGCTGGTTTCACTGGTCTGCACCCCTTCGAAACTGCGTATCCGGGCCAGCGCCCGGTCCAGTTCCTCCAGCGTTTCGGTGCCAAGCTCGACAATCAGATCCCAGCGCCCATTGGTCGAATGGATGGCGCGCACCTCGGTCAGCCCCTGAAGCTGGCGGGTGATCCGTTGCGCGCCGCGCCCCTCGATCCCGATCATCATCAGCCCGCGCACCGGGTCCTGCAGCGCGTCTTCCTTCAACACCACCGAAAAGCCGAGGATGTCACCGCGCTGGATCAGGCGTTCGATCCGGGCACGGACCGTGGTGCGCGACAGGCTGAGCTGCAGCGCCAGATCGGACAGCGACGCCCGCGCGTCATGTCGCAGAGCAGAGATCAGGCGTTCGTCCGTTTTGTCCACATTATATTCTCATATTGACCAAATTACCTTCTAAATGATCAAATTTCTTACTGGATTGCAATCCATTTCGGATAGATTTTGGAAAGAGACCCCAAAGACAGGCAAATGAAGATGTCCAGAAAATGCATTCTGATCGGTGCTCCGGTCGATAGTGGCAAGCGGCGCACAGGCTGTTTGATGGGCCCAGATTCCTATCGTACCGCAGGGCTTGCCGAGGCGCTGAGCGATCTTGGTCACGATGTCGAGGATATGGGCAACCTGACCCCGGCCTCGCATGCGCCAGAACCCGACGATACCCACCTGCACCAGCCCAACCGGACCATCGGCTGGACCCACAGGCTGATCCGTGCCGGGCAAGAGGCCGCGCAGCGGGGATTACCGATCTTTCTGGGTGGCGATCACGCGTTGGCGCTGGGAAGCGTGGCCGGGATGGCGAACCATGCGGCTGCAGTCGACCGTCCACTCTTCGTGCTCTGGCTGGATGCTCACAGCGATTTTCATACGCCTGAGACCAGCCCATCCGGCAATCTGCACGGCACGCCGTTGGGCTATGTAACCGGGCGCCATGGGTTCACCGGGTTTCCGGTGATCACCAACCCGGTGCCGGAAGAAAACATCTGCATTATCGGGCTGCGCTCGGTCGATACGGCCGAACGCGAGGCGCTGCAAAACTCGGGTATCCGCTTTCACGACATGCGCCAGATCGACGAACATGGCATCGCCCGCCCGCTGGCCGCTTTCCTGGACCATGTGGCCAGCCAGAACGGGCTGCTGCATGTCTCGCTCGACGTGGATTTCCTCGACCCTTCGATCGCGCCTGCCGTTGGCACCACCGTGCCGGGCGGCGCCACCATGCGCGAGGGGCATCTGGTGATGGAGATGATCTGTGACAGCGGGCTGATGACCTCGCTCGATCTGGTCGAGTTGAACCCGTTTCTGGACGAGCGCGGGCGTACCGCGCATCTGATGGTCGATCTGACCGCCTCGGCGCTCGGCCGCCGCGTCTTTGACCGCCCGACACGGAGCTTCTCGTGAGCATCATACAGGCCCCGTCCTCGGTGGTGATGATCCGGCCGCACGCCTTTCACCCCAATCCCGAAACCAGCGCTGACAACGCGTTTCAGACGCAGGCTCAGGTAGATGACGTTTCGTCTCGTGCCCGGGCCGAGTTCGACACCGCCGCCGAGACACTGCGCACGGCTGGCGTGACGGTGCATGCGTTTGATGATTTCGGTGACAGCGACACGCCCGACAGCGTCTTTCCGAATAACTGGTTTTCCACTCATACCGGCGGGCATGTCGCGCTTTATCCGATGTACGCCGAAAACCGCCGCCGCGAACGGCGCAGCGACGTGATCGAAATGCTCAAGCGCGACTACCGCGTTTCGGAAGTGATCGATTATAGCGGGCTGGAACAGGACGGGCTGGCGCTGGAGGGGACGGGGGCCATGGTGCTCGACCATATCGGGCGCATCGCCTATGTGGCGAAGTCCAACCGCGCCGATCCGGTACTGCTGGAACGCTTCTGCGCGCATTTCAACTATGAACCGATCAGCTTTGATGCGGTCGACGCGCAAGGCACCGCGATCTATCACACCAATGTACTGATGGGGATCGGCACCGAGTATGCGCTGATTTGCCTCGACATGATTCCCGATCCCGAGCGTCGCCGCACCGTGGCTGAGCGGCTGTCCGAGAACGGGCGCGCGGTGATCGACCTGACACATGATCAGATCGCAGATTTCGCCGGAAACGCCATCGAGCTGACCGGCGACTCACGTGTGCTGGCGCTGTCCGCCCGCGCATATGAGGCGCTGCGCCCCGATCAACTGGCCATTATCGAGCGCTCGGCCAGACCGCTGCCGCTCACCATTCCCACAATCGAAACCGCGGGAGGATCGGTGCGCTGCATGCTTGCCGGTATCCACCTGACCCGCCGCCCCGAAAGGACCGACCGATGAAACCCTCCGACAAGGCGCTCGTGCCGTTTGTCTCCGTCGATCACATGATGCAACTCATCCACCATATCGGCGTGGAAGAGATGATGTCCGGCATTGCCGACTATATCGAGGATGATTTCCGTCGCTGGGAGCTGTTTGACAAGACGCCCCGTGTGGCCAGCCATTCCGAGGTTGGCGTGATCGAGTTGATGCCGACATCGGACGGCGAGATGTACGGGTTCAAATACGTCAACGGCCATCCCAAGAACACCAAGGAAGGGTTGCAGACCGTCACCGCCTTTGGCTTGTTGGCGAATGTCGAAACGGGTTATCCGATGCTGCTGAGCGAGATGACCATGCTCACCGCGCTGCGCACTGCGGCCACCTCGGCCATGGTTGCGAAGCATCTCGCGCCCAAAGGATCCGATACGATGGCGATGATCGGCAATGGCGCGCAATCCGAGTTTCAGACACTGGCGATGAAATCGATCTGCGGGTTGAAAACTGTTCGGCTCTACGATGTCGACCCCGCCGCAACCGAGAAATGCGCCGCAAACCTCGCGTCACAAGGGGTTGAGGTGGTGACCTGCAAAACGCCGGAAGAAGCCATCGAGGGCGCGCAGATTCTGACCACCTGCACCGCCGACAAGCAATATGCCACGATCCTGAGCGACAACATGGTCGGCAGCGGCGTGCATATCAACGCAATAGGCGGCGACTGTCCGGGCAAGACCGAACTGGCCGCAGGCATTCTGCAACGCTCCGATATCTTCGTGGAATACCCGCCGCAGACACGGGTCGAGGGTGAGATTCAGCAACTGGACGAGGATCATCCCGTCACCGAGCTTTGGCAGGTCATCACCGGCGCGGCACCGGGTCGGACCTCGGATCGCCAGATCACGCTCTTTGACAGCGTCGGCTTCGCCATCGAGGATTTCTCGGCCCTGCGTTATGTACGCGATCAATTGGAAGCGACCGGGCTTTATCACGCACTCGATCTGCTCGCCGACCCAGACGATCCGCGCGATCTGTTCGGAATGCTGCAAAGGGCGACACCGGACAATGCCTGAAACAGACCGGATCGGAGCACCGCCTCCGATCCGGCTGAACCTTTGACGTCATGCCCCGAAGCGGACCGAAGCCACCGGCCTGTTCAAGAGCCACATAGGCAAGATGCCGGGCTGGCGGTTCGGGCGTCCGAATCTGGGCTTGCGCCGATCCTTCAGGTTCATGATTTGGTCGCCGCAGAGATCTCACCTGTGCCGGAATTAGAGCGGGGTGACGCTGGCGGTTGGATTGTCCGCCGCAGACTTGGCCGCTCTTTCGATCGTTGAGATTCCAATAGCCTCTTTGTCGCCATCGTTTGGCACGGTGCCGACCGCGTCGGGGTCAGACATAGGTACGGCTGCCATCTTACAAGTCCACAGGGTCGAGGGTGACGACATCATCTCCGGTTCCGATATCGACCAGCCGTCGCTGCTCTCTGACGCTGATCTGCTGATCAGCTAGTGGGTGATGGCCGGGATACCGTCAGCTAGTGGGTGATGGCCGGGATGCCGATTGCCTATTGAGCATCTTTGTCTGGCCTGCGATCCTCGGGCTCTTTTTCTTCAAGGTTAACGGACTTGGGAAGCTGCAGGGGCTTTGCTTCCAGCTGTATTTTGAAGGCCATGGCTTCCCCAACTGCCTTTGAAAGGCGCTCTATTATCACCACCACCGGCTCAAGGTTCTTGACCCCAGCTCCCATAGCTGTCGTCACTTTAGACCAGACATCCGCTATAGCGTCAGTACGAGTTCTATTTCTGTCTATCTCCGCTTGCAGAGTCTCCAAGCTTCGCATTATCGGCTCGCGAAGGCCCTCTTCCATTGTGGCCTTAGAAACAGTCTCGCGAATGTGACCTACCAGCGTCGTTGCTTTGGCTTTCCAGTTGTCATCAAGCTCAATTGTGTCGGCGGCCAAATTAGGTTCGATTTGATAGAGGTTTCGCGCGCGCATCAAATCCATAAATTCTTCAAGAAGAAAGAGGTTGTGGACAACGTCTCCGTCTTCGGACGTAACCGCCATCCGCACCACGGGGAGGTCTGTGATGCCCAATGCCTCGCCTTATGAGCAAGCGGCATTGACATAAAGTATCGCACGTTCCTTAAAACCATTTTGCCCAATGTCATTAATTCGGACCCGGCGCTCATTAACCTTGTTGTAAAAGATCGTCTCGGTGTTCATGAAAAATTCCCTTGCCTTAAGAAATGCGGTGTTTGTGGGGTATCGGGCCCGAGTCCCTCGTTCAATGAGCTAAATCAAGCAGCCCCATTGCACGGGCACTGAGATACTCGCGGTGCGTTACCTTTTTCGTATCAGAGCCCCGGGCGATCTGTAGCGCGCAGCATCGCGAACCTGAAAATCCGGTAGATGTATCGGGAGGCCCCCCTTAGCACTAAGGGAAAGTTTGTTGGTGCCCAAGGAGAGACTCGAACTCTCACGCCCGTGAAGGCGGGGGATTTTGAATCCCCTGCGTCTACCATTCCGCCACTTGGGCCACCCGTGTTGAATTAGCGTCGCTTTTCGCGAAGGTCCAGCGGCAAAACGTGGCGGAGAGCAGTTTCCTGTTCATATGCCCCGTCCCAGAGAGTATGCCTCATTGATGTGTCAAAGGAATATGGGCGGGAAGGGCTGGCATTTGGTGTCGGCAAGGTTGACCGACATATGATCGCCAATCGTTTGGCCAATGCGTATCTTCAGGTCCACGGGCGTAATCCCAACCGCCTCGGGGTTTAGTGTGAACTGCACCGCGGTTCGGCCTCCGGCTGCGGCGCTGCGCACCCGTTCGCTGGCCACGTAAATCTGGGCTTGCCAATCGGCACCCAACCGTTTGCGGGCATATTGCGCGGCACCGCACCAGTATTCATCGGTGGGGGCCAACGCGAAGGGCACAACCTCAAATATATTGGGGTCGACCTGATAGACGCGGGTTCCGTAGGGCGTTGAGAACGCAGCACCAGTACGTCCTGTCGCGGCAACGCCGACGCCCGAGCCGCCGGAATACTGCGCACCGGTCGCCACCTGACACGCTGCCAGAACCGAAAAAGCCAAGACCCAGAGTTTCTTCATCGCGCATGACCCATCTTACCTATGGTTGAAACGGTAGGGGGGTATCGCGCCCTTTGCAACGCTTGCGATTGGAGGGAATTTGATTTGTTGGAGCGGGTAACGGGAATCGAACCCGTAACTAAAGCTTGGGAAGCTGCCGTGATACCTTTTCACCATACCCGCGCCGGAGCCTTGGGATAGCCAGTCACTGCCATGGCGTCAAGCGGATTGAGGTAGGGGCGATCGCGAAGGGGGCGGATTCAGATGCGGGCCTCAAAAAGGTTGATCTGCGCCGGGACGCGCAGGCCGTCCGGGGTGTTCATCTGGTCCAGGCGCCGGGCGATATCCTGCTCGATTGCGGCGGCATCCTCCTGATTCCCTTCAAAGAAATTCATCAGGCGCGCGGCGGGGCCGACGCGCAGACATTGGGCCGCCACATCTTCGATGCGGCCCATCGGCGTCATCAGAACATCAACAACGTCGCAGCGCACATCCCGCAGGCCAGCGGCACGCATCAGTCCGGTGACCCGTTCGACATTCTGAAACGCCATCGGCCCCGGCGCATCGGGATCTGCGGGCGGCGGGGTGCCGAGCCGGTCCGCTGCCGCCTCAAACGGCAGGCGAAACCAGGGATTGCCTGAAAACCCGCCCCAGGCGGCGAAACACATCCGGCCACCGGTACGCAGGGCGCGGGCCAGATTGGCGAAGGCGGCCTGGGGGTCGGCAAAGAACATCATCCCAAACCGCGAGATCATCACATCGCGGGATGGCCCATCAAAGGGCGCGACCTGCGCATCACCCTCCCGGACCGAGACATTGGCCAGGCCGGCCTGCACCGCCCGTGCGGCGGCGCGCTCCAGAAACGGCTTTGCGATGTCGAGGCCAAGCACGTCGCCGGTTGGGCCCACGAGTTCTGCGGCGGCGAGAAGGCTTGCGCCGGTGCCGCACCCGATATCGATGACGCGCTCGCCGGGCTGCAATCCGGCCCGCTGCACAACCAGATCGAGGATCGGGGCCATGGCGGCATCAAGGTGATCCTCGTAGGTCAGCCATTTTATCCCGCTGGGTGTGGCGCTCCAATAGTCTTTCTGATCGGCGTTGGGGGTGTCCATGTGTCGTCAGGCGCGGCGTCTGCGTTTGCGGCCGGGCCGGTCGCCATCGCCGCCTGTGTTGAAGGCGACTGCGGGCAGCGTGACCACCTTGGCCAGATCGGGGAACGGATCGGTCTTGTGCGGGATCGCGTTGGCAGCGACGAAATGGTCCTGGAACTTGGGCTCGATCGCGGTTTCGACCTTGGTGATCTGGCGCACGACCTGCTCGATCTCACGCCGCGCGGCTATGTTGCAGAGCGCGATGCGCGCGCCGGTCCCGGCCGCGTTACCCGCGCTGGTGACCTTGTCGAGGGGCGCGTCGGGGATCATGCCCAGCACCATCGCGTGTTTGGTCGAGATATGCGCGCCAAAGGCCCCGGCCAGCACCACGCGGTCCACCCGGTCCACGCCCATCTCGTCCATCAGCAGGCGCGCACCGGCATAGAGCGCGGATTTTGCCAGTTGAATGGCACGGATATCGCCCTGGGTGACAGTGATGCGCGGGCCGCCCTCGGCGCTGGCATCGTGGATCAGGTAGGAATGGGTGCGCCCTTCGGGCACGCAGCGCTCCGTTCCGGTCTGCTCAGCCGAGCCGATCAGACCGCTTTCATCCAAGAGGCCCGCCATGCGCATTTCGGCCACGGCTTCGATAATGCCGGACCCGCAGATGCCGGTGATGCCGGTTGTGGCGATAGCGGCGTCGAACCCGTCTTCGTTGGACCACAGGTCTGATCCGATGATGCGGAAGCGGGGTTCCTTGGTCTCGGGGTTGATCTCGATCCGTTCGATTGCGCCGGGCGCGGCGCGCTGACCGGAAGATATCTGCGCGCCCTCAAAGGCGGGGCCGGTGGGTGAGGAACAGGCCAGAACGCGGCTTTTGTTGCCCAGCAGAATCTCGGCATTGGTGCCCACATCGACCACCAGCACGAGGTCTTCGGATTTGCCGGGCTCTTCGCTCAGAGCAACGGCGGCGCAATCGGCGCCGACATGGCCCGCGATGCAGGGCAGGATATAGACCTGCGCGTTCTCGTTCATCACCGTCAGGTCCAGATCGCGCGCGTTCAGTTCCAGCGACTCGGATGTGGTCAGGGCAAAGGGCGCCTGTCCCAGTTCGACCGGGTCGATGCCCAGCAGCAGGTGATGCATGACCGGGTTGCAGACAAACACCGTCTCGACGATCTGGAACGGGCGGATACCCGCCTCGGTGGCGATGGCCTCGGTCAGACCGTTGATCGCGACGCGCACCGCGTTGGTCATCTCCTTGTCGCCGCCGGGGTTCATCATCGCATAGGAGACCCGGCTCATCAGGTCCTCGCCAAAGCGGATCTGCGGGTTCATCACACCCGAGGACGCCTTGACCTCGCCATTGCGCAAATCGCAGAGATGCGCGGCGATGGTGGTCGAGCCAAGGTCGATGGCCAGCCCATAGATGCGCTCTTCGGTCAGGCCGGGCCAGACTTCCAACACCTTATGGGTGCTGTCCTTGTGGGATTTGTGCAGCGCGACGGTCACCTGCCACTTGCCCTTGCGCAGCACCGGTTGCAGGCGCGACAGGATGGTGAGGTCGGCGGTGATATGGTCGATGCCCCATTGTTCGTGCAAGGCGCGCTCCAGCCGTTCCAGATCGCCGGTGGGTTCGTGCATGTCGGGTTCCTGCACCTCGACGAAGTAGAGATGCGTCGCCGGGTCCATGGTGATCGCACGCGCGGTGGCGGCCTTGCGCACGACCTGACGGTGAACCTGAGACTCGGGCGGCACATCGATCACCACGTCGCCCTGAACCGTGGCCTGACAGCCCAGCCTGCGCCCATCGATCAGCCCGCGCTTGTCCTTGTAGCGCTGTTCGACCTTGTTCCATTCGCTGAGCGCGCCATCGCTCACGGTGACGCCATGTTTGGAAAACTCACCGTAGGAGGGCGTGATCTGGCATTTCGAGCAGATGCCGCGCCCGCCGCAGACCGAATCGAGGTCCACGCCCAATTGCCGTGCTGCGGTCAGAATCGGCGTGCCGACCGGGAAATTGCCGCGTTTGCCGGACGGGGTGAAGACAACGAGAGGGTCGGTGCTCATCTGTGATCTGCCTTGGAATTCGTGCATTTGCGCAGCACCATATGGCTTCTGTGCCAAAGGGAAAGACCCGTGAGCGGCAGGTTGCGTTCTTGCGGCGTCGTTTTCGGCTTTCAGCAACAAGACAGCACCTCATTCAACGGGGGTTTCCCCCGGTTTCGATCCATGTCATAGGGTGACCGCCAAACGGGATATTGCACGGGGATTGACGATGCAGATTCGTGAGGCGCTTACCTTTGACGATGTACTTCTGGAACCTGCGGCCTCGTCGGTGCTGCCATCGACGGCGGATACCACGACGCGGGTGACCAATCGTATCAGCATGAACATTCCGCTGCTGTCCTCGGCCATGGATACGGTGACCGAGGCGCGTATGGCCATCGCCATGGCGCAGGCTGGTGGTATCGGGGTGATCCACAAGAACCTCGACCTCGAAGAGCAATCCCGCCAGGTGCGCCGCGTGAAACGCTTTGAATCAGGTATCGTCTACAATCCGATCACGCTGACCGCCAATCAGACACTGGCCGATGCCAAGGCGCTGCAGGAACGCTATCGCGTCACCGGGTTTCCGGTGGTGGATGAGGCGGGCCGCGTGGTCGGTATCGTCACCAATCGCGACATGCGTTTTGCCAGCGATGACAGCACGCCCGTAAGCGTCATGATGACCTCGGACAATCTGGCGATGCTGCAGGAACCGGCAGAGCTGGAAGAGGCCAAGTCGCTGATGAAGGCGCGCCGGATCGAAAAGCTGCTGGTGGTCGATGGCAGTGGCAAGCTGACCGGTTTGCTGACGCTGAAAGATACCGAACAGGCGGTGCTGAACCCGACCGCCTGCAAGGACCAGTTGGGCCGCCTGCGGGTCGCTGCGGCCTCGTCAGTGGGCGAATCCGGCTTTGACCGGACCGAAGCGCTGATCGATGCGGGCGTCGACATTGTGGTGATCGACACGGCGCATGGTCATTCCGAAGGCGTGATCGCAGCGGTGCAACGCGCCAAGCGCCTGTCCAACGATGTGCAGATCGTCGCGGGCAACGTGGCCACGGCGGAAGCCACCCGCGCCCTGATTGATGCAGGCGCGGATGCGGTCAAGGTGGGGATCGGGCCGGGCTCGATCTGTACCACACGGATGGTGGCCGGTGTCGGCGTGCCACAGCTGACCGCGATCATGGATTGCGCTGCGGCGGCGGGCGATACGCCGGTGATTGCCGATGGCGGCATCAAGTTTTCGGGCGATTTTGCCAAGGCGATCGCGGCGGGGGCGTCCTGCGCCATGGTCGGCTCGATGATCGCAGGCACTGATGAAAGCCCCGGAGAAGTCATTCTGTATCAAGGCCGTAGCTTCAAAAGCTATCGTGGCATGGGCTCGATGGGTGCCATGGCGCGCGGCTCGGCGGATCGGTATTTCCAGAAGGATGCCGCCAGTGACAAGCTGGTGCCCGAAGGGATCGAAGGGCAGGTGCCCTACAAAGGCTCCGCCGGGGCGGTGATCCACCAGCTGGTGGGCGGGCTGCGCGCGGCGATGGGCTATACCGGCTGCGCCACCGTCGATCAGATGCGCCGCAATTGCCGCTTTGTGAAGATCACCGGCGCGGGCCTAAAGGAAAGCCATGTGCATGACGTACAGATCACCCGCGAGAGCCCGAACTACCGGGTCATGTGATCTGGTCGTGCCGGGTATGCGTCCATGATCCCTGCCGCCCGCGTTCAGGCGGCGATCGAACTGCTGGACGAGATCGCGACCGGCAAACCGGTCGAGCAGGCACTGACCGGCTGGGCGCGACGCAGTCGCTTCGCGGGCTCGGGCGACCGCGCTGTGGTGCGCGATCACGTGTTCGAGGCGCTGCGCTGCAAACGCTCCTTCGCCGCTCTTGGCGGGGTCGAAACCGGGCGCGGGCTGATGCTGGGCGCGCTGCGGCGCTCCGGCACCGATCCAGAGAGTGTTTTCACCGGCGCGCGCCATTGCCCCGGTCCTTTGAGCGATGCGGAGCGCGTCGGTGGCCGGGCTCCCGTGAACGCGGGGGAACGTTTTGACATGCCCGATTGGCTCTGGCCCGCGTTCAGCGCCAGCCTGGGGGCTGAGGCAGAGGCAAGCGCCACCGCATCCCAGCACCGCGCCCCGGTCTGTCTGCGTGCCAATCTGGCCCGGACAACGCGTGAGGGCGCGGTTCGCATACTATCAGGAGACAACATCAAGTGTGATTTTCATCCATCTGTAAATACAGCGATTCGTGTCATCGAAGGTGAACGCAAGGTCGCCGCAAGCAGAGCCTATCGAGAGGGTCTGGTTGAGCTTCAGGATGCCTCCAGCCAAGCGGTCATCTCGGCGCTGCCGTTGCAGAGCGGGATGCGGGTTCTGGACTATTGCGCCGGTGGCGGCGGCAAATCTCTGGCGCTTGCGGCCACAAAAGAGGTGCAGGTCTGTGCCAGCGATATCGACCCGCGCCGTATGCGTGACCTGCCCGAGCGCGCCACGCGCGCTGGCGTCAGCGTCAAGCTACTTGATCCCGACGCGTTGGCACGGGCAGGCCCGTTCGATCTGGTTCTGGTCGACGCGCCGTGTTCCGGCAGCGGCGCGTGGCGGCGCTCACCCGCTGGGAAATGGGCCTTGACGCAGGAACGCCTTGATGTGCTGACCGGCATACAGTCGGACATTCTGGACCGCGCTTCGGGTCTTGTCACTGCGGGCGGAGCGCTGGCCTATGCCACCTGTTCTGTCCTGAACGTCGAGAATGCCCGGCAGGTGCAGGAATTTGTCACACGGCATTCCGCGTGGCGTTGCGTGTTCGACAATGTCTGGCCGGTCAGCGACCTCGGGGACGGTTTTTTCACGGCACACTTGACGCGGTAGTGATTTTCTCTGCTACACTTATAGGTAGTTTTGAGGCATGTTAATCGGGATTTAACCGAATTGGCGTGAGAAGAGACTGTCTTGTTTGTGTCGCCGGAGCTCTCAGTGCCATTCTCTGCCCAACTCGCCCCTTTGATGTCCAGACCGGAACGAAAGACCCAAGGGCGTCTTTTGGTGCTGTTCATAGTCGGTGCTGCCCTGTTTCTGGCGGCGCTGAATGGCGGATTTTTCTGGCCGGTCCCGATGATTTTTGCCGGCGCCGGCGCATCGGTTCTGCTGGTCGGCCTCCTGTCGCTGTGGGTCAACCGTGGCCAGAGACGGGCTGATCATAAGGCGATGGAGATTTTTGCAGGCTTTATCGAAAAAGATGCCGCGCCCAGCTTCATCACCGATGACGAGGGCGAGGTTCTGGCCCGTAACTCGGCCGCCGCAGTACGATTTTCCGGCACGCGTGAACAGACATTTGCTGCCGAATTGCGGTCGGTCTTTGCCAATCCCGATGCGGTGATCTATCGCCTGCAATGCCGCGCCCGTCTGGAAGGGAACGCCCGCGAGGATGTGGTCACTCGTCGTGGCCATGTGCGACTCGCGGTGCATGTGCTTGAGGATGCGCGGTTTTTGTGGCGGTTTGAGGATGTGCAGGAGCGGAGCTCGGGCGGCAAGGGGAGCGAGGTGCTGCCGATGCTGACGGTCGGGCGGGGCGGCGCGGTCTTGTTCATGAACGACGCGGCGCGGGCGTTGGTCGGCCAACGGGTCAAATCACTGGACCGTCTCTTTACCGATCTGCCTCTGGAAAATGGCAGTATCGTCTCGATCTCGACCGATGAGGGCAATCGCAACGTGGTTGTGTCCGAGCTGGGCCAGTCCAGCGTGCGCAAGGAAATCTTCCTGACACCGATCAGCCCGGAGGCCAAGGTGTCGGGCGCAGATTTCGACACGCTGCCGGTGCCCATGCTGAAGCTGGATGCAGAGGGCTGCATTCTGGGCGTCAATGTTCTGGCGCGTGGGTTGCTGGGGCCGGGCGCGCAACCCGGCACGCAGATTTCCGAGGTCATGCAGGGGCTGGCGCGGCAGACGGCGGAGTGGTTGCGGGAAAACGCACGCGAAGATGCCGGTTCGAAATCCGAGTTCCTGCGCCTGTCCCGTAATGATCGCGAAACCTATGTTCAGGCCACGCTGTCGCGCGCGCAGGAGGACGGAAAGACCGTTTTTGCCGCGGTACTGAGTGACGCCACCGAGTTAAAGACATTGGAAGCGAAATTCGTGCAAAGCCAGAAAATGCAGGCGATCGGACAGCTTGCAGGTGGCGTGGCGCATGATTTCAACAATCTTCTGACAGCGATTTCGGGCCATTGCGATCTGCTGTTGTTGCGCCACGATCAGGGTGATCCCGATTATGGCGATCTGGTACAGATCCACCAGAATGCCAACCGTGCTGCGGCCCTGGTCAGCCAGCTTCTGGCGTTTTCCCGCAAGCAGACGCTGCGCCCCGAAACGCTCGACCTGCGCGATACATTGTCGGATCTGACCCATCTGCTGAACCGTCTGGTGGGCGAACGGGTGACGCTGACGCTCAGCCACGATCCGGTGCTGAAACCGATCCGCGCAGACAAGCGGCAGTTGGAACAGGTGCTGATGAATCTCGTGGTCAATGCTCGCGATGCGATGCCCGAGGGCGGCGAGATCCGGGTCGATACCGAAGTGGTCACGCTGGACAAACCGGTCGAGCGCAATCGCGCGGTGCTGCCGGCGGGCGATTATGTCACCGTCAAGGTCTCGGATGAGGGGATCGGGATCGAGCCGGGCGTGCTGCAGAAAGTGTTCGAACCGTTCTATACCACCAAGCGCACCGGCGAGGGCACGGGCTTGGGGCTGTCCACCGTTTACGGCATCATCAAGCAAACCGGCGGATATATCTTTGTCGATAGCGTGCCGGGGCAGGGGACTGAATTCATTCTCTATTTCCCGGTCAGCGAGGTAGAAGACCCGGTGCTGGATACCGCCAGCGACCCCGCTCCGGCAGCGGTTCACAAAAATGGCGACGGGGTTGTGCTGCTGGTCGAGGATGAGGCCCCGGTGCGTGCCTTTGCTTCGCGTGCGCTACGTTTGCGCGGCTATACCGTGCTTGAGGCCGAATCGGCCGAGGATGCGCTTAACATGTTGCAGGACAAGGACCTGGCGGTGGATGTCTTTGTTACGGACGTGGTCATGCCTGGCCTGGACGGACCGACCTGGGTCAGGCAAGCGCTCGAGGATCGGCCCGATGTGCGCGTGGTCTTTGTCTCGGGTTACGCGCAGGGCGCGTTCAGCGAGACCGGGCCGCAAGTGCCGAACTCTGTCTTCCTGCCCAAGCCGTTTTCGCTCAACCAATTGACCGAGACGGTGTTTCAGCAACTACACTAGGACAGCGCCGGGGCGCTTGAATGCCGCATTCATACCGCATCCCAACCGCGTCAACCGATCCTTAACCCTGTGTGGTCTACTGATGACGTAGATAGAAATTTCTTGAAATGTTCTCTTTTTGATCTCATAAGGAACAAGAGGCGAACAAAGCAGCGATTGCCGCTCGCAAGCGGGTGTGACACAAGGAAAGAGAACAGGGTAATGGCGGATCTTCTGACGATGAGCAGCAAGCAGAACGCGGACAAGCAAAAGGCGCTGGATAGCGCATTGGCACAGATTGAGCGGCAATTTGGCAAGGGCTCGATCATGAAACTGGGCGGCGACAATGCCATGCCCGAAATCGCGGCAAGCTCGACCGGCTCGCTGGGGCTGGACATCGCGCTGGGGATCGGCGGGCTGCCGATGGGCCGGATCGTGGAGATTTATGGCCCGGAAAGCTCGGGGAAGACGACGCTGACGCTGCATTGCATTGCCGAACAGCAAAAACGCGGCGGTGTCTGCGCCTTTGTCGATGCCGAACACGCGCTCGACCCGCAATATGCCCGCAAGCTGGGTGTTGATCTGGACGAGTTGCTGATCAGCCAGCCCGATACCGGCGAACAGGCGCTTGAGATCACCGATACGCTGGTGCGCTCGGGCGCGGTGAACATGGTCGTGGTCGATTCGGTTGCAGCGCTGACGCCGAAATCGGAACTGGAAGGCGATATGGGCGACAGCAGCGTCGGCGTTCAGGCCCGCCTGATGAGCCAGGCGATGCGCAAGCTGACCGGCTCGATCAACCGCTCCAACTGCATGGTGGTCTTCATCAACCAGATTCGCATGAAGATCGGTGTGATGTTCGGCAGCCCCGAAACCACCACGGGCGGCAATGCGTTGAAATTTTATTCCTCCGTCCGTCTGGACATTCGCCGGATCGGCGCGATCAAGGATCGCGACGAGGTGGTCGGCAACCAGACCCGTGTGAAAGTGGTCAAGAACAAGGTGGCCCCGCCCTTCAAGCAGGTCGAGTTCGACATCATGTATGGCGAGGGCATCTCGAAAATGGGTGAGCTCTTGGATCTGGGCGTCAAGGCTGGGGTGGTCGACAAGTCGGGCTCGTGGTTCAGCTACGGTGACGAGCGGATCGGGCAGGGGCGCGAGAATGCCAAACAGTTCCTGCGCAGCAATGAGCGCATCGCGCTGGAGATCGAGGACAAGATCCGCGCCGCTCACGGACTGGATTTCGACATGCCGCCTGAATCGGACGAGGATATTCTGGAAGCCTGACGCGCCTATTCGGGCCCGATGACAGAACCACAGGGGGCGGCCATCAGGCCGCCTCGTTTCGTTTCAGGCCGCAGCACCTGTGGACTATCGCCCGAGGCAGGGCTAAACCGATCCGAACCCTTCCGATTGCGCCCGAGAGAGCCCGATGCCCACGCTGAACGATATCCGATCCACCTTTCTGAATTATTTCGCCAAAAACGGGCATGAGGTCGTGGATTCCAGCCCGCTCGTGCCGCGCAATGACCCGACGCTGATGTTTGTCAATTCCGGTATGGTGCAGTTTAAGAACCTGTTCACCGGGCTGGAACATCGCGACTATCAGCGCGCGACCACGGCGCAGAAATGCGTCCGCGCCGGTGGCAAGCATAATGATCTGGACAATGTGGGCTATACCGCCCGCCACCATACGTTTTTCGAGATGCTGGGCAATTTCAGCTTTGGCGATTACTTCAAGACCGAGGCGATCCCCTTTGCCTGGAACCTGATCACCAAAGAGTTCGATATCGATCCCAATCGGTTGCTGACCACGGTCTACCATACCGATGACGAGGCGTTCGAAATCTGGAAAAAGGTCGGCGTCCCCGAGGACCGGATCATCCGCATCGATACCAGCGACAATTTCTGGCAGATGGGTCCGACCGGGCCGTGCGGGCCGTGTACCGAGATCTTCTATGATCACGGTGATCACATCTGGGGCGGCCCTCCGGGCAGCGCCGAGGAAGACGGCGACCGTTTCATCGAAATCTGGAACATTGTCTTCATGCAGAACGAGCAGTTCGAGGACGGCTCGATGAAGGCGCTCGACATGCAGTCGATCGATACCGGCATGGGGCTGGAACGGATCGGCGCGCTGCTGCAGGGCAGCCATGACAACTATGACACCGACCTCTTCAAATCGCTGATTGAGGCCTCGGCCCAGGCCACTCATGTCGATCCCTATGGCGACGAAAACGTGCATCACCGGGTGATCGCGGATCACCTGCGCTCGACCTCTTTCCTGATTGCAGACGGGGTCATGCCCAGCAATGACGGGCGCGGCTATGTGCTGCGCCGCATTATGCGCCGCGCCATGCGCCATGCACATCTGCTGGGCGCCAAGGACCCGGTCATGCACCAGTTGGTGCCGACGCTGGTGCAGAAGATGGGCGCGGCATATCCTGAATTGAGCCGAGCACAGATGATGATCGAGGAAACGCTGCTGACCGAGGAAACCCGGTTCAAGCAGACGCTGGATCGCGGGCTAAAACTGCTGGATGACGAGCTGGAACAACTGGACGGTGACGCGCCATTCCCGGGCGAGGCGGCGTTCAAGCTGTATGACACGTACGGTTTCCCGTTGGACCTCACGCAGGACGCGCTGCGCGGCAAGGGCCGGGTGGTCGACACGGATGGGTTCGATGCGGCGATGGCCGAGCAGAAGGCCAAGGCCCGCGCCGCTTGGGCGGGCTCGGGCGAGGCTGCCGATAACGCGGTCTGGTTTGACGTATTGGACGAAAGCGAAGCCACCGATTTCCTGGGCTATGACACCGAAAAGGCCGAGGGGCAGATCGTGGCGCTGATCACTGATGGCAAGCGGGTCGAGGCGTTGCCTGAGGGCACGGAAGGCTGGATCGTTGTGAACCAGACGCCGTTTTATGGCGAGGCCGGGGGCCAGATCGGCGACACCGGCGTGATCCGCCGTCTGGAAGATCTGGACGACGTGGCGCCGGTCGAGGACACCCGCAAATTCGCCGAAGGCAAGGTCTATGCCCATAAGGTGCGAGTCGAAAAAGGGGCCATGCGCAACGGCGACGCGGTGGAGCTGGAGGTCGATCACACCCGCCGCTCCGCGATCCGGGCCAATCATTCGGCCACGCATCTGCTGCATGAGGCGCTGCGCGAGACGCTGGGCGATCACGTGGCACAGCGCGGCTCGCTGAATGCGGCTGACCGGCTGCGCTTTGACTTCAGCCATGCCAAGGCATTGACCGGCGCTGAACTGACCAAGGTGGCTTCGGATGTGAACGCCTATATCCGGCAGAATTCTGCAGTCGAAACCCGGATCATGACGCCGGATGATGCCCGCGAGATCGGGGCGCAGGCGCTGTTCGGTGAGAAATACGGCGACGAGGTGCGCGTTGTCTCGATGGGTCGGGCCGAGACCGGCAAGGGCCATGACGGCATGACCTATTCGATCGAACTCTGCGGCGGCACCCATGTGAAGCAGACCGGTGATATCGGCACCTTTGTGTTGCTGGGCGACAGTGCCTCGTCGGCCGGGGTGCGCCGGATAGAGGCGCTGACCGGCGACGCCGCCTTCCAGCACCTGTCGCAGGAGGCTGGGCATCTGGCCGATATCTCGGGACTGCTCAAGGCGCAATCGGGCGAGACGGTGGATCGCGTGAAGGCGCTGATGGACGAGCGCAAGGCGTTGCAGAACGAGGTAGCGCAGCTGCGCCGCGATCTGGCCATGGCGGGCGGTGCCGGGCAGGGTGGCAATGGCGCGGACGCACGCGAGGTGAACGGCGTGAGCTTCCTCGCGCAGACGCTCAGCGGCGTGTCGGGCAAGGACCTGCCCTCGCTGATCGACGAACACAAGGCGCGCATCGGGTCGGGTGCGGTGCTGCTGATCGCTGATGCCGGTGGCAAGGTTGCCGTGGCGGCGGGCGTAACCGAGGATTTGACGAGCCAGGTCTCGGCGGTGGATCTGGTGCGCGCGGCGGTGGCCGAACTGGGCGGCAAGGGCGGTGGAGGCCGCCCCGACATGGCGCAGGGCGGCGGTAAGGACGCGGCAAATGCCGATGCGGCAATCAAGGCCGCCGAGGCCGTATTGGGAGGTTGAGGAAAATGGCTGCACTCTGGATTGCACATGTAACGGTGACCGACGCCGAGGCTTACGGCAAATATGCCGAACTCGCAGGCCCCGCGCTGGCCAAGCACGGTGGCGAGTTCATCGCCCGCGCGGGCCGCTATGTTCAGCTTGAAGGCAAGGAACGCCCGCGCAACGTGGTGGCGCGTTTCCCCTCGGTCGAGGCGGCGGTGAACTGCTATAACTCGCCCGAATATCAGGCGGCGCTGGACCATGCGCGCGGTGCCTCCGAGCGTGAGCTGATTGTGGTCGAAACCACCGACTGAGCCAAAGCGACCTTAATCATCGGACGCGATGTCGCCCGATAGTCTTCATGTCCTGTATTAATGTCCGGGCCGGTGATCGTCATCTGCTCGCCCTAAGATTGTACGTAAATCCGCCGATCCTCCTTTGAAATGAAATCCCTGCTTGAGCAGTTGGTTTCAGTCCGTTTAATCGGAGAAGAGAGGAGCAGGGATGATCTATCGAGCGAGGGGCAGCACCGGGACACTGCGCAAGAGCGCTCTGCTGGCTGTGTCGGCATTTTGCATGCAGATGATTGCAGGCGGCGCGCAGGCGGGTGATGCCCGGTTCATGGAGGTCTCAGCCAGGTTTCCGGCGCCGAGCGGCGCCAATGATCTGTGCCGGAGCTATGCCTGGGCCTGCGCGGGGTCGCGGGGCCAGCGGCTGGATTCGGCGCTTGAATTTGACCTGGTGCGGCAGGTGAACCGGCAGGTCAACGCGGTCACGCGCGATGTGACCGACAGGCAGCAATACAATATGGAAGAGAAGTGGGCGCTGCCGACCCGGATGGGCGGTGATTGCGAGGATTTCGCCCTGCTCAAGAAGCGAGACCTGATCCGACTGGGCGTGGACCCGCGCAGGCTGCTGCTGGCGACCGTGCTGGACCGGCGACGCAATGCCCATGCCGTGTTGATCTACCGATCCTCTCAGGGCGATCTGGTGCTGGACAACCTGAGCAACCAGATCAGGCCGTGGAAGGCGACGGGCTATATCTTTTTGCGTATGCAGGATCCCCGCCGACCCCGCAGCTGGGTTGGTGTACAGAACAAGACCTGAGAAGGCGCGCCAACTGGCGCGCCTTTTGAATTGTGATCTGCTGTCCGGGAAGCGGATGCGTTAGCGGTTCTTGCCGCCTTTCCCGCCGCCGCCTTTGCCGCCGCCGCCTTTGCCGTCACCGCCTTTGCCGCCACCGTTGCCGTGACCTCCGCCGCCGTTACCAGATCCGCCACCTTGGCCGTTATTGTTGCCGCCATTGCCGGAACCGGGGCCGTCTCCATTGTTGTTGCCGCCGCCGTTTCCGGGATTGCCGTTGTTTCCATTACCGTTTCCGGGGCCACCGCTGTTGCCGCCACCGCTGTTGCCGCCACCGCTGTTGCCGCCACCGTCGTTGCCGCCACCGCTGTTGCCGCCACCGTCGTTGCCGCCGCCGCTGTTGCCACCGCCGCTGTTGCCACCGCCGTCGTTGCCGCCACCGTCGTTGCCGCCACCGCTGTTGCCGCCACCGTCGTTGCCGCCGCCGTCGTTGCCGCCGCCGCTGTTGCCGCCACCGCTGTTTCCGCCACCATCGTTGCCGCCGCCGCTGTTGCCACCGCCGCTGTTGCCACCGCCGCCGTTACCGCCACCGTTGTTGCCGCCGCCATTGTCAGCAAGCTGGTCGCCACCTGCGTTGCCAAAATTGCCCGAGTTTCGGTCGTTGCTGCCGTCCCGGTCTTCCCCGCGACTAAAGAGTCCGGACCGGACAGAGGCCGTCGGATAGTCGGTCAGGACCGCCGCAAAGGCGGGGCAGGATTGTGTGGTGCGTGCAAGGATATCTTCAAAATCCGAACGGCGCTGCAGATAGCGCAGCATCCTGTCCTGCACCACACCGCAAGAGCACAAGGTCTCGGTCGAGACCGATTGGCGGGCCGTATTGACCGTGCAGCGTTCCGTTGCCGCAAAAGCCGCACCGCCGACAAAGGTCAGCGCTGTGCAGGTCATTGCCAGCGAGAGCATACGTGTTTTCACGCTCATGTTTCATCTCCAAAATCATGTCCTGAGGATGCGGCTCATCTCTGAGCCACACTCATTGCTGACCTGATCCTGCGACGCTGGAATTAAGCGCGGACATGCGGGAGATTGATTTTCGTTAACCTTCCAAATCTTTCTTTTCCGGTCACAAAAAAAGCCGCAGAGCGGTTGGCTCTGCGGCTGATTGTCTGCAAAAACCGGGGGCGTCAGGCGCTTTTGGCCATCCGCTTGCGTTCATGCGGGTCGAGGAAACGCTTGCGCAGGCGGATCGCGTTGGGGGTCACCTCGACCAACTCATCATCGTCGATATAGGCGATCGCCTCTTCCAGCGAGAAGTTGATATGCGGGGTCAGGCGCACCGCGTCGTCCGAGCCGCTGGCGCGTACGTTGGTCAGCTTTTTGCCCTTGAGCGGGTTCACTTCCAGATCATTGTCGCGGCTATGTTCGCCGATGATCATACCCTGGTAAATCTCGGCTTGTGGGCCGATGAACATGCGACCGCGCTCTTCGAGGTTCCACAGCGCATAGGCCACCGACTGGCCTTTCTCCATCGAGATCAGCACGCCTGCGCGGCGGCCCGGGATCGCGCCCTTATGCGGCGCCCAGCCGTGGAACACGCGGTTCAGAACGCCGGTGCCGCGAGTGTCGGTCAGGAATTCACCGTGATAGCCGATCAGCCCGCGCGAGGGGACGTGGGCGATGATCCGGGTCTTGCCCGCACCGGCCGGTTTCATCTCGGTCAGCTCGCCCTTGCGGGTTCCGGTGATCTTTTCGATCACCGCGCCGGAATATTCGTCATCGACATCGATGGTGACCTCTTCGATCGGCTCGACGCGCTGGCCGTTTTCTTCGCGCAGCAGAACCTGCGGGCGCGAAATGCTCAGCTCGAACCCTTCGCGGCGCATGTTTTCGATCAGAACGCCCATCTGCAATTCGCCGCGTCCCGCAACCTCGAAGGCTTCGCCGCCGGGCGTGTCGCTGACCTTGATCGCGACGTTGGATTCGGCCTCTTTCATCAGCCGGTCGCGGATGACGCGAGATTGCACCTTCTTGCCGTCACGGCCCGCCAGCGGCGAGTCGTTGATGCCGAAGGTGACAGAGATGGTGGGCGGATCGATGGGTTGGGCGGGCAGTGCCTCGCTCACGCTGGGTGCGACCAGCGAGTCGGCGACGGTGGCCTTGCTCATGCCCGCGAGCGTGACGATATCGCCGGCCTCGGCCAGGTCGATGGGCTGCTGGCCCAGACCGCGGAAGGCCAGGATCTTGGTCGCACGGAAGCTTTCGATATGGGTACCGTCGCGGCTGAGCGCCTTGATGGTTTCCCCCGCCTTCAGCGTGCCGCTTTCAACGCGCCCCGTGAGAATGCGGCCGATGAACGGATCGCTGCCCAGCGTGGTGGCCAGCATACGGAAGGGCTCATCCTTATGGGCGACCTGCGCAGGCGCGGGCACGTGATCGACGATCAGATCAAACAGCGCGCTCAGGTCCTGACGCGGCCCGTCCAGCTCCATATCGGCCCAGCCGGAGCGACCCGAGGCATACATGGCCGGGAAATCAAGCTGGTCGTCATCAGCGCCCAGATTGGCGAAGAGGTCGAAACACTCGTCCAGCGCCCGATCAGGCTCGGCATCGGGTTTGTCGACCTTGTTGAGCACCACGATCGGTCGCAGGCCCAGTGCCAGCGCCTTGGAGGTGACGAATTTGGTCTGCGGCATCGGCCCTTCGGCGGCGTCCACCAGCAGGACGACCCCATCGACCATGCTCAGGATCCGTTCCACCTCGCCGCCGAAATCGGCGTGGCCCGGCGTGTCGACGATATTGATCCGCGTGCCTTTCCATTCGACGCTGGTGGCCTTGGCCAGAATGGTGATGCCGCGCTCGCGTTCCAGATCGTTGCTGTCGAGCGCGCGTTCGGCCACGGCCTGATTGTCGCGGAACGCGCCGGATTGCTTGAGCAGCCCATCGACCAGCGTTGTCTTGCCGTGGTCCACGTGGGCGATGATTGCGATGTTACGCAGGTCCATGAAACTTGCCTTAAATGGGGAGGTTGCGCGCGCCATAACGCGGCAGCGCCGCAAGTTCCAGCAAAAAGCGGGCCTAATGGCTTGCAGAGGCCGAAAACAGGTGGATGACCAGAATACCCGCGATGATCAGTGCCAATCCCAGCAAGGCAGGCCAATCCAGCCGCTGACCAAAGGCGATAAAGCCGATCACCGCGATCAGCAGGATGCCAAGGCCCGACCAGATTGCATAGACGATGCCAACGGGCATGACGCGGAGTGTCAGCGAAAGCAGGTAGAAGGCAAGCCCGTAACCCACGACCACGATGACCGAGGGCCAGAAGCGGGTGAACTGATGGCTGGCTTGCAGGGCGGTTGTTCCGATTGTCTCTGCAGCGACCGCGAGGAGCAGGATGAAATAGATATGTGCCATGGCCGGTCCCTCTGGATTGCACGCTGACGTGCTAGTGCATGGAATAGAGGGTTGCGGCAAGAAAATTCCCGATCCTTGCAAGATACGTGCTGCATTGCAGCGCAAAAGGTCAGGGAAACCGGACTACGCAAGTCTCAATTAGGGACCTATAATATCGATGTTGCGTTAGTTTTTACAAGTGGTGGTCGGTATGACTGGATTTACGAAGGTGATCGTGCTGGTTGCGGGGGTTCTTGCATTTTTGGGGTGGATGACAAACCAGCCCGAAGCGGGGTCAACGTCTGGTGCGTTTTCGGGGGGCGGAGTGCAAACCTCTGTCACATTCTGAGTAATGAAAGAAAGGAGCTCTGCGGCTCCTTTCTTGCTTTTGTGACATGCGGGTCTAACCGGCCAGCGCTTTGCCTAGGTTTTCGTCGATCTTTTCGAGGAAACCCATCGTTGTCAGCCACCCCTGATCCGGGCCGACCAGCAGGGCGAGGTCTTTGGTCATGAACCCGCTTTCCACCGTATCGACGATCACTTTCTCCAATGTGGTGGCAAATGTCATCAACGGGTCATTGCCGTCCAGCTTGGCGCGATGCTTCAACCCGCCGGTCCAAGCATAGATCGAGGCGATGGAATTGGTCGAGGTCTGCTCGCCCGCCTGATGCTGGCGGTAGTGGCGGGTGACAGTGCCATGGGCGGCTTCGGCCTCGACGATCTTGCCGTCGGGCGTCATCAATTGCGAGGTCATGAGGCCGAGTGAGCCAAAGCCCTGCGCCACTGTGTCGGACTGCACATCACCGTCATAGTTCTTGCAAGCCCAGACAAAGCCGCCATTCCATTTCATGCAGCAGGCGACCATGTCGTCGATCAGGCGGTGTTCATACCAGATATTCTTGGCCTTGAACTTCTCTTCGAACTCTGCCTCGTAAACCTCTTGAAAAATCTCAAGAAAGCGCCCGTCATATTGTTTGAGGATGGTGTTCTTTGTCGACAGGTAGACCGGCCATCCAATCTCCAGCCCGTAGTTGAACGAGGCGCGGGCGAAATCATAGATCGAGGCGTCGAGGTTATACATCGACATGAACACACCCGATGAGGGTGCGTCGAACACCTCATGTTCGATCTCGGTGCCATCCTCGCCGACGAATTTCATCGTCAGCTTGCCGGGGCCCGGGAATTTCATGTCGGTGGCCTTGTACTGGTCACCAAAGGCATGGCGCCCGATCACGATGGGTTTGGTCCATCCCGGCACAAGACGCGGCACATTACGGCAAATGATCGGCTGGCGGAACACCACACCACCCAGAATGTTACGGATCGTGCCATTGGGACTGCGCCACATCTGTTTCAGGCCGAACTCTTCGACCCGTGCCTCATCCGGCGTGATGGTGGCGCATTTCACCGCGACGCCGACCTCTTTGGTCTTTTCGGCGGCGTCGATGGTGACCTGATCCTCGGTGCGGTCGCGTTCTTCGATTCCCAGATCATAATAGAGCAGGTCGATATCCAGATAGGGCAGGATCAGCTTGTCCTTGATGAACTGCCACATGATGCGGGTCATTTCGTCGCCATCCATCTCGACGATGGGGTTGTCCACCTTGATCTTGGTCATTCGGAAACGCGTCCTCTGTCAGCATCGGGTGCCGCAGGTTTAGCCGGTTTCGTGAGGGATGAACAGATGGTATACGACGGTATACTTAATTTTGCTCCTACCGGACGATGTGTGGCTGCGGGGACCCGAGCGGCTTGGCCCCGGTAGCGTCACAGGGCGGCGCGCACCTGCGGCCGTAACCATGCCCAGATCTCCGGCGCGCCCTTGTTCACCGGCACACCGACGCGTTGGTCCAGCTGTTCCATCGTGACGCTGTACTCAACCCAACTTCCGCCGCCGTTCTCCAGATTGGCAATCGGGGGATGGAGCCGGTCGATGGCCTTGGTAAAGACCGCATCCGCCGTCTGCGCCGCTTCAAATTCGCGCCATAACGTATTGAATTCATGGCCCTGATCGGGTGGCAGTAATCCAAACAGACGCTCTGCTGCCGCATTCTCCTTTGCGGCCATCAGGGCCCGGTCGGATTGCCCGTGAATGGGGGCGTCGCCTGCGTCGATCTCGACGATGTCATGCAACAGCAGCATGCCGAGCACGCGGTCTATGTCGACGCCCGGCGCGGCTTGATCTGCCAGAACCCAAGCATAGAGCATGGCGTGCCAGGAATGTTCGGCCGAGTTTTCATGGCGCGAATTGTCGAGCAGGCGCGAGGCGCGATAGACCGACTTCAACCGGTCCGCCTCACAGAGGAATGTCAGCCGCTGCGCCACATCCTGCGTGTCCTGCTGCGTCGCTTCTCCCAGAAGCATCAGCGCATGGTGATAGGCCTGGGGGAAATCGTGGCGCAGGGGCGCAGCACGTCCCGTGGACAGGTTGTTCCGGACAATCTCGACATGTTCGGGCACCGGGCTTTCCGCGCAGAGCACCTGAAAGATCGGCTGGCAGCGATCCAATTGCTTGGCGAATCTTGAATCCGGGCAGGCCTCGGCCTCGAACGCGCGCCAGAGGTCCAGAAAGTGCGGCGCCTGATCCGCTGGCAACATCCCGAAAAGCCGCTCTGCCGCGCGCTCTTCGGCTGCGGCAATCGCCGTCCAGTCGTGATCTTCATGGATCGGATGATCGCCGACCTCGATCTCGACCAGATCGTGCAGCAGCAGCATCTTGATCACCCGCGCGATCGAGACATCGGCCTTGGCAAGCGGTGCAAAGACCAGCGCATAAAGCGCAAGATGCCAGCAATGTTCTGCCGCGTTTTCAGGGCGCGAGAGGTCCAGCAGCAGGTTGGCGCGATCCACTCGCTTGAGCTTGTCGGCCTCTTTCAGGAACGTAATCTGGGCGGCCAGCCGCTCGGTCATTGCGCCTGCGGCGTTTCGGCCTTTTTCTTGGCCCGCAGCTGCACGATCCGCTTGTTCAGAAAATCGCGCGCCTTCTTTTCGGCCAGCCGCACGCGCACCTCGGTCAGAAACGCCTCTTCCAGCGTTTGCGAGGCCGCGCCCAGCACGGTGCCGATTTCGACAAACAGGCGATCCTCGCCCGTCTCGTCCATGATGTTCACCGTATCCTCGGCCAGCTTTGCAGCAAGGGTTTCGAGGGTGGAACTCATCAGCGGGTCGTCTCCGTCAGGCGACGTTTCACATAATCGGTGACCGAGTCGGTCAGCGTGTCCATATGTTCGCCCTGGAAGAAGTGATCAGCGCTCTCCACCTCCTGATGGGTGATGGTGATGCCTTTCTGCTCATGCAGCTTTTCCACCAGCGTATGGGTGTCGCTGGGCGGGGCCACGCGGTCGGAGGTGCCGTTGATGATCAGACCCGAGGACGGGCAGGGCGCCAGGAAGGAGAAATCATACATGTTTGCCGGCGGCGAGACCGAGATGAACCCGGTGATCTCTGGCCGCCGCATCAGCAGCTGCATCCCGATCCAGGCCCCAAAGGAAAAGCCCGCAACCCAGCAATGCTTGGAGTTGTTGTTCATCGACTGCAGGTAGTCCAGCGCCGAGGCCGCATCGCTCAACTCGCCGATGCCCTGATCATATTCGCCCTGACTGCGCCCGACACCGCGGAAATTGAACCGCAACACGGTGAAGCCCATGTTGTAGAAGGCATAATGCAGGTTGTAGACGACCTTGTTGTTCATCGTCCCGCCGAATTGCGGGTGCGGATGCAGCACGATCGCGATGGGGGCGTCTTTTTCCTTTTGCGGGTGGTAGCGGCCTTCCAGCCGGCCTTCGGGGCCGGGAAATATCACCTCGGGCATCTGTGCGTCGGTCCTGTCTCTCGTCGGGGGGCAGTTCAAGAAATTCTTGACGGTATTTCTCAACTACCTTAGAACGGTTCTAATCTCTGGCGCCGCGTATCTGTGCGCCAAAGCGAGATACGCATTGGCGACGCAAACGTCAATGATGTCCCCGAGGCAAGTGAGATGAGGCCGCTCGCATGAAACTGTCGACCAAAGGGCGCTATGCGATGGTGGCGCTGGCAGATATGGCGCTGCAATCGCAGGAATCGCTTGTGACATTGGGCGAGATTTCCGAGCGGCAGGATATCTCATTGCCTTATCTGGAACAGCTTTTTGTGAAACTGCGCCGGGCCGAACTGGTATCTTCTGTGCGCGGCCCCGGCGGCGGCTACCGTCTGGCACGTCCGCCATCCGAGATTCGCATTGTCGAGATTCTGGGCGCCGTCGATGAAACGGTGGATGCGATGCACAAAGGGGCAGGGGCTTCGGGTGCGTCCTCGGGCAGCCGCGCGCAATCGCTGACCAACCGGCTCTGGGAAAGCCTGAGCGCGCATGTCTATGTCTTTCTGCATCAGACCCGGCTGTCGGACGTGATCGAGAACGATCTGGCACCGTGTCCGGCAGTACCGCATCTGTTTGATGTTGTGGATTCGGAATGAGTGCACAAGACGCAAAAATACCAGAGATCGAACCGGTCGAGAAAAAAGATGACTTCGGTTCATGGGGCCGCGCCGTTCCACAAATGGTCCGCGTGGCAAGCCCCTGGACCCGATTTGCGCACCGGTTTTCCATGTTGGCCGACAAGGTCTATATGTCGCCGGACCATTGTCTTTTGTACTTGGCGCGACGAGTCGGAGATGCGCGCTTGCAGCGCGAACGCATGGTGACTTGGTGGGGGCGGATTTACAATGTGATGACGGGCGCAAGGCCGGCGACCGTTGATGTATCAGGAGCGGTGCTGGCTGGCGTGCTAGAATTTGTCGGAAATCCGATTCCGGACCACTTGGATCGTGGTGAAGACTACAGGATCTCATTCGATCTGGCTGACCGCCTGCTGGAGCAAGTGACGGCGAAGGCTGCTCAAGAAGGTATGTTGAAGTGACCCGCATCTATCTGGATCATAACGCGACAACTCCGCTGCGTGCAGAGGCGCGCGCGGCGATGATCGCGGCGATGGACCTGGTGGGCAATCCCTCTTCGGTTCATGCCGAAGGGCGCGCGGCCAAGGCGCTGGTGGAAAAGGCGCGGGCACAGGTGGCGGCAGCTTTTGGCGCGGATGGGGCGGATGTGGTCTTTACCTCCGGGTCGACCGAGGGTGCGGCGCTGGCGCTGGCAGGGCGCGGCCTGGCCGGGTCCGGCGTTGAACATGATGCGGTGCGAGCCTGGGCTGATGAAAGCCTGCATGTTGACGGCGCGGGTCGTGTTTTAGTGCCCGATCCGGGATCAAGCACCATGCAGATGGCCAATTCCGAAACCGGGATTGTGCAGGACCTGCCCGAAGGTCTGGCCGTGACGGATGCGACTCAGGCATTTGGCAAGCTGCCCATGGCCTTCAACTGGAGCGGCGCGCAGATGGCGTTGATCTCGGCTCACAAGCTGGGCGGCCCAAAGGGAATCGGGGCCGTGGTGCTGCGGCGCGGGACCGAGCTTGCCGCCCAGATTCGCGGCGGCGGGCAAGAGATGGGGCGCAGGTCCGGGACCGAAAATATCATTGGAATCGCGGGGTTCGGCGCCGCAGCTGAAGCAGCGGCGCGGGATCTGGCCTCGGGTGTCTGGGCGCAGGTTGAAGAATTTAGAAATATTCTAGAAAACGCTCTTGAGGCTGCGGCTAACGAGACTATTTTTGTCGGGAAAGACGCGCGCCGCCTGCCGAACACCTCCTGTTTTGCAACGCCCGGATGGAAGGGTGAAACGCAGGTCATGCAGATGGATTTGGCGGGGTTTGCGATCAGCGCGGGCTCGGCCTGTTCCAGCGGCAAGGTGCGCGCCAGCGCGGTTCTGACCGCAATGGGATATGACGAGACGGTTGCCTCATCCGCAGTGCGGGTGTCGCTGGGGCCCGAGACGACGGAACAGGATGTGCTGCGCTTCGCCGAGGCGTGGCTGAACAAGGAAAAGAAGTACCGCGCGCGTGCCGCGTGAGTAACGGAGGAAGATAAAATGGCCGCATTGGACCAGGTTCAGGTCAAGGAAGGCGTCGATCAGGACACCGTGGACGCGGTGCGCGAGGTTGGTGGCGCCTATAAATACGGCTGGGAAACCGATATCGAGATGGAGTACGCGCCCAAGGGCCTGACGCCCGATATCGTGCGGCTGATTTCCGAGAAAAACGAAGAGCCCGAGTGGATGACCGAGTGGCGGCTGGAAGCTTATGAGCGCTGGCTGACCAAGGAAGAGCCGACCTGGGCGATGGTCGACTATCCCGAGATCGACTTTCAGGACCAGTATTACTATGCCCGCCCGAAATCGATGGAGGTGAAGCCGAAATCGCTGGACGAGGTCGACCCCAAGCTGCTGGCCACCTACGAAAAGCTCGGTATCCCTCTGAAAGAACAGATGATTCTGGCAGGCGTCGAAGGGGCGGAGGCTGCGCCCGCAGAGGGCCGCAAAGTGGCCGTGGATGCGGTGTTCGACAGCGTATCGGTTGGCACGACCTTTCAGGCCGAGTTGAAAAAGGCGGGCGTCATCTTCTGCTCGATCTCCGAGGCGATCCGCGAGCATCCGGAACTGGTGAAGAAGTATCTCGGCTCGGTGGTTCCGGTCAGCGACAATTTCTATGCCACGCTGAACTCGGCCGTGTTCTCGGATGGCTCGTTTGTCTATGTGCCGCCGGGCGTGCGGTGCCCGATGGAATTGAGCACCTATTTCCGTATCAACGCCGAAAATACCGGCCAGTTCGAACGCACGCTGATCATCGCCGACAAGGGCTCTTACGTGTCCTATCTGGAAGGCTGCACCGCTCCGGCGCGCGACATCGCGCAGTTGCACGCGGCCGTGGTGGAAATCATCGTCGAGGAAGATGCCGAGGTGAAATACTCCACCGTCCAGAACTGGTATCCGGGCGATGAGAACGGCAAGGGCGGGATCTATAACTTCGTGACCAAGCGCGCCGATTGCCGGGGCGACCGGGCCAAGGTGATGTGGACGCAGGTGGAAACCGGGTCGGCGGTGACCTGGAAATACCCGTCCTGCATCCTGCGCGGCGATGACAGCCAGGGCGAGTTCTATTCCATTGCCATTGCCAACAACATGCAGCAGGCCGATACCGGCACCAAGATGATCCATCTGGGCAAGAACACCAAATCGCGGATCGTCTCGAAAGGCATCAGCGCGGGCAAGGCACAGAACACCTATCGCGGGCTGGTCTCGATGCATCCCAAGGCCAAGAACGGGCGCAACTATACGCAGTGCGACAGCCTGTTGATCGGCGACAAATGCGGGGCGCATACGGTGCCGTATATCGAGGTCAAGAACAACTCGGCCCGTGTCGAGCATGAGGCCACGACATCGAAGGTCGATGACGACCAGCTCTTCTACTGCCGCCAACGCGGCATGGACGAGGAAGAGGCAGTGGCGCTGGTGGTCAACGGGTTCTGCAAGGATGTGTTGCAGGCCCTGCCCATGGAGTTCGCGATGGAGGCGCAGCAGCTGGTGGCGATATCGCTGGAGGGGTCTGTTGGGTGACCGCAGCATTTTTGTTTCTGGGGTATATGGCCACTTTGTGGTTTTGTCTCCATTTTGCAAACCGTGCCGTGGTCAAACTAATTGTTCAAAAATCAGGAGCTGTTTTCGTCACGGATGAACAAAGGAGGGACATAGGGCAAGCGACCGGTTTGGTCTTTTTCTCTGCTTGTTCGCTGGCGTTTGGGCTCGTTGCAACGCTCATGTCGAATGTGGCCAAAGACCCTCCTCACCCAATTCTTCAAATAATTTGGTGGCTAGCTGTAGCCGGATACGGAGCGTGGTCAGCGAAGACCGCATCAAGTCAAATCTGGCGCAAACAATAGAGCTCAGAATCTAAACGAAAGTCGGAATGATCAGATGATCGTCACAACCACACCAAGCGTCGAAGGTCGCAAGATCACCGATTACAAGGGCATTGTCGTCGGCGAGGCGATCATGGGGGCCAATGTCGTGCGCGATGTGTTTGCCTCGATCACCGATATCGTCGGCGGGCGCTCGGGTGCCTACGAAAGCAAGTTGCAGGATGCCCGCGACACGGCGTTGCGCGAGCTCGAACAGCGCGCCGCCGAAAAGGGCGCAAACGCCGTTGTGGGCGTTGATCTGGATTATGAGGTGGTGGGCCAGTCGATGCTGATGGTGTCGGCCAGCGGAACCGCCGTGGTGCTGGGCTAAGTCATGAAACCCGCTGAAACGATCAATCTTTTCTGGTGGAAGGGAGAGCCGAATTTCGGCGATGCCCTGTCGCCGTTGATTGTCGGGTCGCTGACCGACCGCAGGGTCGTTCATAGCGGGGCGGGTCGGTGCGAGATGCTGGCGCTTGGCTCGCTTTTGCAGGTGATGCAGAAGCATTATGCGGAACCCGCTGACGGGCGCCGTCCGGTGATCTGGGGGGCGGGCCTGCTACGCGCGATCCCGCGCGGCTTTGTCGCCAATGTCGATGTCGCGCTGCTGCGCGGCCCGGTGAGCGCGGCGCTGCTGGGCGTGCGAACCCGTCGGTTCGGTGACCCTGGTCTGCTGGCGCATCGTGTGGTTGAGGGCCCGTTTGAGCGGCAGGACCGCGTTGCGCTGATCCCGCATCACAGCATGGTTGGGACCCCTGCGTTCGCACACCTGATCAAGTCTGATCCGGCGCTCGATGTGATCCTGCCCGAGGCCGACCCGCTTGAGGTCTGCCGCCGCATCGCAACTTCGGCGCATGTAATCTCGGCCAGTCTGCACGGGCTGATCCTGGCGGATTGTTTTGGCGTTGCCTCGACCTGGCTGGCGCCGGGCACGCAATCGCATCTGAAATACCACGACTATGCGGCCTCGGTGGGGCGTCCGATGACCAACCCGACCCTGGCTGAAGACATTCCCGCCCTGTTACGAACCCTGCGCGACCGTGACGGCCTGAGCTATGCCGAGGGCATCGAACGGGCGCGGCAGGACCTGATCGAAACCTTCCCGGCGCAGTTTCGCGCCACCCCGAACACCGCCGGCGCGATGGCGCGGGCCTGAGACAAGAGACGAGGATAAAATGCTGGAAATCAAGAACCTGCATGTGAAACTTGAAGAAGAGGAAAAGCAGATCCTCAAAGGCGTCGACCTGACGGTCGAGGCGGGCAAGGTGCATGCGATCATGGGGCCCAACGGCTCTGGCAAATCGACGCTCAGCTACGTTCTGTCCGGGCGCGACGGTTATGAGGTGACCGAAGGCAGCGCGACCCTGAATGGCGAGGACTTGCTGGAGCTTGAGCCGGAAGAGCGCGCGGCATTGGGCGTGTTCCTGGCGTTTCAGTACCCGGTGGAAATTCCGGGCGTCGGCAACATGACTTTCCTGCGCACGGCTGTGAACGCCCAGCGCAAGGCGCGTGGCGAGGACGAACTGAGCGCCAGCGACTTCCTCAAGCTGGTGCGTGAGCGCGCCAAGGCACTGAAGATCGACGCCGACATGCTCAAGCGTCCGGTCAATGTCGGCTTCTCCGGCGGTGAGAAAAAGCGCAACGAGATCCTGCAGATGGCGGTTCTGGAACCCAAGATGTGCATTCTGGACGAGACCGATAGCGGTCTGGATGTGGATGCGATGAAGCTGGTGGCCGGGGGCGTGAACGCGCTGCGCGATGAGGGTCGTGGATTCCTTGTTATCACGCATTATCAACGGCTTCTGGATCATATCAAACCTGATGTTGTGCATATCATGGCCGATGGCCGCATCGTGAAATCCGGCGGGCCGGAGCTTGCGCTTGAGGTCGAACATAACGGCTATGGCGATATTCTGGCCGAGGTGCAGTGATGGCGGTGCCCGAACAGAAACTGTCGGCAACCGAGGCGCGCCTGAGCGCCATGGAATTGCCCGAACCCGGATGCACCCGCCCGGCGCGCGAGGCGGCCCTGGCCCGCGTCCGCGAGATGGGGCTGCCGTCGCGGCGCGACGAATACTGGAAATACACCCGGCCTGATACTCTGGTCGATGCGGTCGCACCTGCGGCGGCGGTGTTCGAGAACGACGAAAAACCGCTCTTTGATGGGGTGGACCGGCTGAGGATCGTCTTTGTTGACGGCGTATTCGATCCCGAACTGTCCGATGAACTGGCGCTTGAAGGCGTCCGCATCGACCGGCTCGAGGATATCTGCTGCAAGGATATTCATTGGGCCAAGGACCTGTATGGCGTGTTGGAAGCGCGCGGCCACACCCCGGTTCCGCGCCCCTTGGCCGCACTGAACACGGCCTTTGCAAGCGATGGTGTGGCAATTCACATCACGCAGAAGGTTTCCAAACCGATCAGCCTGATTTATCGCCATGCATCAAATACTTCCGATGCGATCCTGCACCACGTGGTGCGGGTCGAGGAGGGGGCCGAGGCCACCATTCTGGAAAACGGCCCGGCTGCGTCGCGCTTCAACAAATGCATGGAGATAGACATCGCCGATGGTGGCACGCTGCATCATGTGCGTGCTCAGGGGCGTGATCATGAACGCCGCGCGGTGACGCATATGTTCACCCGTTTGGGCACGGAGTCGGTCTACAAATCCTTCACCCTCACCGTGAACGGCGTGCTGACCCGCAACGAGCAGGTGATCGAGCTGACCGGCGACGACGCCGTCGCCCATGTGGCGGGCGCCTGTGTGGGCGATGGTGATTTCCATCACGACGATACCGTCTTCATCACGCATGACGCGGTCAATTGCGAAAGCCGTCAGGTGTTCAAGAAAGTCCTGCGCAACGGCGCGGTCGGCGTGTTTCAGGGCAAGATTCTGGTCAAGGAAGGCGCGCAAAAGACTGATGGCTACCAGATCAGCCAGTCTCTGCTGCTGGATGACGACAGCCAGTTCCTCGCCAAGCCGGAGCTTGAGATCTATGCCGATGACGTGGCCTGCTCGCACGGCTCGACCTCGGGCGCGATTGATGAAACAGCGCTGTTCTATATGCGCTCGCGTGGTGTGCCGGAAAAAGAGGCAACTGATTTGCTGACACTGGCCTTCCTGGCCGAAGCGGTGGAAGAGATCGAGGATGAGGCGCTGGCCGGGGACATCGTGGACCGGCTGGATGGCTGGCTGTCGCGCCGGGCCTGAGCCATGTCGGTGACGGCTGACATAACGGCAACCTATCGTGGCCCCGCCCGCGTGATGCAACGCCTGCTGGCGATGGGTCAGCGCGAGGACCGTGCGCTGGCCATCCTGATGGGGGCCTGCGCGCTGGTCTTCATCGCGCAGATGCCCCGCCTTGCACGAGAGGCGCATCTGAGCGGGCAGGAGCTGAACATGCTGCTGGGCGGCGCCTTGTTGGGTTGGCTCATCATCGCGCCGCTTCTGCTTTATGTGCTGGCCGCGTTCAGCCATGTGTTGGCACGGCTGATCGGCGGCAAGGGCGAATGGTATGGGGCTCGTCTGGCACTGTTCTGGTCGCTGCTCGCCTCGACGCCGGTTCTGCTGCTGCAGGGGCTGGTGGCGGGTTTCATCGGTCCGGGACCGGGGTTGAACCTTGTGGGCATGATCTGGATCGCGGTGTTTTTCTGGTTCTGGATCGCTAGTCTCAGGCAGGCCGAAAGGAGCGGGCAATGAACTCGGCGGGGTGGCGCGATCTGGCGATCCTGACGCTGAAGGCGCCTGCGCAGGCTGCGCGTGAGCTGCTTGCACTGCACCTGGGGCGCAACGTGCTGTGGTTGGCTTTTGCGCTGGCTGTTGTGCTGAACACGGCCGCGCAGGTCCTGTCGGATCTGATGATTTCCAACCTGACCGGAGAGTTGCCGATCCTTGCCTTGCCGCCCATGGCTTATGCAGCGTTCTTTACCGGTGCGATACTTCTCTTTGTCTCGGTCTTGTCGTTCGTCGGCCCCAAGATGGGCGGCTCGGGGCGGTTCAACGATGTCTTTGTGCTGATCATCTGGCTGCAATATCTGCGCTTCGTGCTCGAAATACTGGTGCTGATCCTGCTGTTGGTCGCGCCGGTGTTTGGTGCCTTGATCGGGATAGCCGGGTCTTTGGTCGGTCTTTACATCATGGTCCATTTCATTGATCAGGCGCACAGGCTTAATTCGGTCGGGCAATCCGTGCTTCTGTTGTTGGTGTCGATCGTTGCAATGGCTGTGGTTTTATATTTTGTCCTGTCCCTTGCCGGGGGACCAGTTGTAGGGAATGCAACCTTTGTATGATGTCCAGAAAATCCGCGAGGATTTCCCGATCCTCAGCCGCGAGGTGAATGGCAAACCTCTGACCTATCTGGACAATGGCGCCTCGGCACAAAAGCCGCAGGTGGTGATCGACGCGGTAACGCGCGCCTATTCTCTGGAATATTCCAACGTCCATCGCGGGTTACACTACCTGTCTAATCTGGCGACCGAGCATTATGAGGCCGTGCGCGGCACCATCGCACGCTTTCTGGGCGCGCCCAGCGAGGATGAGATCGTCCTGAACTCGGGCACCACCGAAGGGATCAATCTGGTCGCCTACGGCTGGGCCATGCCACGGCTTGAGGCCGGAGATGAGATCGTGCTGTCGGTGATGGAACACCACGCCAATATCGTGCCCTGGCATTTTCTGCGCGAACGGCAGGGCGTGGTGCTGAAATGGGTTGATGTGGACGCAACCGGCGCGCTGGACCCGCAAGCGGTGATCGATGCAATCGGGCCTAAGACTAAACTGGTTGCCGTGACACAGTGTTCCAATGTTCTGGGCACGATTGTCGACGTCAAGGCGATCACCGAGGGCGCCCATGCCAAGGGCGTACCAGTGTTGGTCGATGGCAGCCAGGGCGCGGTGCATATGCCGGTGAATGTGGCTGATCTCGGCTGCGATTTCTACGCGATCACCGGGCACAAGCTCTATGGCCCTTCCGGTTCTGGCGCGATCTACATAAAGTCCGAGCGCATGGCAGAGATGCGCCCCTTCATGGGCGGCGGCGACATGATCCGCGAGGTCAGCAAGGACGTGGTCACCTATAACGACCCACCGATGAAGTTCGAGGCCGGGACACCCGGCATCGTGCAGACCATCGGACTGGGCGCGGCGCTGGACTATCTGATGGATCTGGGCATGGACCAGATCGCGGCACATGAAGGTGGCTTGCGCGATTATGCCATGCAACGTCTGACCGGGCTGAACTGGCTGCATCTGCAGGGCACGCGCCCTGACAAAGCCGCGATCTTCAGCTTTACCTTGAACGGTGCCGCGCATGCCCATGATATCTCAACGATTCTCGACAAAAAGGGTGTGGCCGTGCGGGCCGGGCATCACTGTGCCGGGCCGCTGATGGACCATCTGGGCGTCACCGCCACCTGCCGCGCCAGCTTCGGGCTTTATAACACGGTCGAAGAGGTCGACACGCTGGTGGATGCGCTGGAACTGGCGCATGAGTTGTTTGGCTGAAACGCGCAGGCAAAAAGGCGCGGCGCGCGGGCATTTCCGATTGCAGCGCGCCGGGTGATATCCTATAGCCCGTCTCAGGCACCCATAGCTCAGCTGGATAGAGCGCTGCCCTCCGAAGGCAGAGGCCTCAGGTTCGAATCCTGATGGGTGCGCCATAAAATCAATAACTTAGAGCAGTCGGGTTTCTTCTGTTTCTGTTACTTGTAACAAAAACCACCTAGCATTCAGCCTTACTTGGCCGTTGGAATCGCTTCTTGTAGTGCCTCAATATGATCTCTGCTGAGCCCCATCTTCTGTGCCGCCTCTATGGCTTTCGCTGCGCGACCTGAAACAGAGCGCTCCGTGTCGATCTTTTTTTGCACGCCTTTATCTTCGTCGCTCGCGGGGACAACGGGAGATGGCTGATACCATTGCCCATCAATTCGATATGACGTGACGGCCTTTATCGGGCAATTGCTGCCCATAACGTACTTTCCTCGGCCTATACGGAGCGCTGTAGCCTCCAACTCACAAACATTCGAGATGTACTGTCGTCCGCGCCCCTCTATGTCATCGGTATTCTTGTAAACAACCCATACGGTTCTCACGTCGTGGGCTTCGATCATTGTTCTATTCATCCTATCTCCTTTCCACGGCCTTGAGCGACTCCAATGCTGAGCCGGTAAGCCATGGAAACTGCTCGGCGCTGCTGCAATAGCCACTCGTAGGGAAACAATATGCAGCCGAAGAGGTACATGAAGGCTGCTCGCAGATAGAGGGTCATGTGTCGCCTTCCTCTGCCAGAGCGCGGAGGGCGGTGTCTTGGCAAGTGCCTCCCATCGGAGCGCCACACCACAGGCAGTCGCCGTTGAAATGGTCCATGTCGCCACCCTTGCAGCGCTTCGGGAAGGCTAGCTCTAACGCAGTTTGCGCGTCATCTTGGAATGCAGTCACAGCGCCAAGCTCAGTAGTCGCTTCAATCTCATCTTCGGGGCTTGGCCCGGAGAAATTGCGCACCTCTTCAAGCTTGTGTTCGGCAAACTCGGTCAAGAAGTCCCTTACTCCAATGCGCTATCCCGAAACATCGTCAGAAGGGTTTTCGAGTTGAGCTTCGCGCTCCATGATCTTTTGCTCCAGCGAATAGCGATTGGATAAGAAGCCCCTCAGCCTCTTGCGCTGATCAACATAATGGAGGCCGCCACCGATAAAGGCCAACGCTCCCGCTGAAAGGACCAGGTTAGTCAGTTCATCGCTGCGACCGCCGCCAAGCGTGAGGGAAGCTGCTACGGCAAACGTACCGACCCAGAAGACAATCAACGAAATACTCATTGACTTGCCGATTGAGTCGCACTTCTCAGTTAGTGCTTTCAGCCTTTCTCGTTCGCCCTCTAGGGCATCTTGTTGAAACTGGCGCACCGAAAATCTCCGAGGGGTTGACCTCCGCCACCCTAGCATTGCCTCAACTTGGAGCAAGCCGGGACAATAAGCGAAACCACCGGCCAAGGAAGTGACTGCCGGTGGTTTCGATGTCGCTGATTTTCTGGGTGGGTAGCGACACTACCTAGGGGTGTAGGAGGCAAGTGTGGCTCGTGTAAGGCGGGATTGTGGTTTTTGATCGCTCCCTCCGTTCTAAGTGCACTCAGCATGCGACGTTGACAAATAAACCCTAGATTGCAACGATTTCTCCATTGAGATTGGAGATTGTTGTGCAAGAAGTTTCGGATAATACCGTTAGCCTGTACTTCGGGTTGCATGAGGGCAAGAATGCGGACCTAGAGATTATCTCTAGAGCGGCAATCGAATGGGTTAACTCGATTCGCCATTCTGCAAAAATGATCGATCCGAGCTTGGATATACGGGTCGAATTTGTGAACGCTCACGAAGGCAGCCTGTCGATCAACACTATTCTGGACTGGGGCGAGGCCCAGCTGGAGCGGTTGGAGAAAATTAAGCACCCCCGCCTAGCCAAACTGGCGGTGGCCTTAGCGATTTTTTTGATGATCGATGCTGGTCCCGCAAGTGACTATTGGTTCGGTAGCCCAGACGAACTTGAACTGAGTCAAGAAGATAGAAAGTTGCTTAACAATTTCTTGGAGGAGATATCCAGGTCTGAGGAGCTCAAGAATTCGAACCGCAACTTCTTTAACGTAATCAGCAACGATAAAGCGGTCAGCTTTGTGGGTGTATGCGAAGCGCCGGGTTCGCCTCCGGCATACAGCGTCCCTAGTAGTCAATTCGGCGAGCGGAGTGGTCTTTGGGAGCAAGAGGCCGATCCGAATGAGCGATTTGCCGAACGCGTTTCCGACGTTGTGTTGGAAACTCCGGACTTGAGTAACGAGGATCGGAAATGGCGGTTCTTGGATATAGCCACAGGTAAGCGTTTCACAGCAAAGATGCGTGACGAGGAATTCGTTAACCTGCTTGCGTCGGGCGGTATCGAAGAAAACCTCCGGATGGGCATCAAGATGCAAATCCAGATTCGCTTCACAGAGCGGCTTGTGGACGGTGAATGGCAGTCACTGCCCTCGACGATAGAAGTGCTGAAGGTCACTCTTGCTTGAAATTCGGCGACCTATCGCGGATGCGACCAAGAATACGCATATTGCAACCAAGGCGACGACGGCAAGAAAGTACGTTGGTCCGGGTGCAATCGTTCGAAATAGCAGGAGACAGAGAACGATCAGCCCGACGCTAAACGAAAACTTGGCTAACCTTTTGCGCTTACTTGGTTTCATGATCAAGTCTGCTCCTATGGCAGAAACAGTAGTGCATCACCTCAAAAAAGTCAACGAGGAGTCGGTTTAACCTATTGTAAATACAGGTGAAATACACTTGCTCCCTGAGCAATAGACCCTAAGTCATTGCGTCCAGTGAGAAAACCCCAGGAGTTCATGCGCGTCGCTTCTCATCAGGGAATAGGACCGCTAACTCAGCACTGACTTACTTTTCGGGGCGCGGCTAATCGTCGTCAAATCTCACGGCCCGTTGTCCGGTCGGTTTTGACCGCCGAGTTGGCGTGCTGTCGGCCTGACCTGAGATCAGGTTCTCGTCGTCATTGGAAGGTATGTCGGCTTGGCCGGGGACGTTGGTAGGCTGATCGAGTGCTTCGTTAAAGCCGCCGCTGAATTTCTTCTTTGATCTGCCCTCGGCCATAGCGTCTTTGAAGCCGCCCTTAATCGATGGGGGATTGCCGTCTTCTTTGGCCGATACAGTAAGTGTGGGCTGGCTGGCATGGATCATTTCCTTGATTTTGCTTGGGTTTGCTTCGGCCCATTCTTTTGCGGCCTTATTGACCAAATCTGCCATCGTAGGGTCATCAAATCCATCGAGCCGCGCTTTGTTCAAAACGGAAAGTATATGGGCGTTCATTTCCTGCATTGGTGACAATGGTGCGGGGAACTTTTCCTCGAGCGCCTCAATGATCAGGGCGTTCATAGATAGCTTGCCAGTCGCTGCCGCTTCTATCCGGTCATAGAGCGCTTGAGGCAAACGGAGGGTCGTTCTTTTGAGCTTGGCGTCCATGCGGCGTCACTTTCTGCTTGACGTCGATACGACGCCGTATTACGTTGACGCCTAATAGACGTCGCACAGGAGATACGAAACCAGAATGACAAATGCAACAGCCATAGCTCGCACAACCGTGCGACTTCCGGTCAGTGTTAAGCGCTGGCTGGAGAGAAAGTCAGACGAGAAGGGCATATCCGCCAACGCTCTCGTCAATCTGACACTTCAAGAGAAGATGGAGGCCGAGGGCGGGGGAACCGCCAGAGGAAACGGCGAATGATGCCTGGAATAAGTAAAGCCACCAGAGCTGCAACTCCGATGGCTTTGAAAGAAACCCGACTTTCGACAATCGAGGAAATCTTAGGATGAATATACCAATCAAGATCGAAAACTTCAATGGCGAACACCGCGTTCGCGATCTGCAACTAGCCGAAGCGCTTGGATTTGAGCGGCCACGGAACATTCGAAAGCTGATCGAGCGTCACTCGTCGGCCTTGGCAGAGTTCGGAGAGATATGCTCCACCGTGGAGCAAATACCAAATGTGCCGGGTCGGCCTGCAAAAACCTACTATATGAACGAAGAGCAGGCGGTTTACATCTGCACCAAGTCGGACACAGAGAAGGCGACCGAGGTGTCTATCGAAGTGGTCAAAACCTTCGTGGCAGTAACGCGCGGTCAGCGCCCCGTTGCGGCGTTACCGGACTACGGCGACCCGGAAGTGGTTCTTGGTGTGATCTCACATCTGAAAGAGGAGGCGGATGCAGCCAAAGCCAAGGTTGTTGAGCTAACACCCAAGGCTGAGGGCTTCGACCACTTGATGAACGCGGATGGTCTTTATGGCTTGCAAAACGCCGCGCGGGCAATTGGGGCAAGGCCGAACCTGTTCACCCGCTGGCTCAAGCAAGCCTACCTGTTTTACCAGGGCGGTGCATTGGTCCCACGTGTGCAGTTCACGCAGCGCGGATTGTTCGAGGTGAAGACCACTATCGTTGACGACAAGGCACGGCCCCGCACCTTCATAACACCGAAGGGCTTGGACTTCTTCCGTGACAAGGTTCCTGCGGAATTTCTGACTGGGGGTGCGGCATGAAGGCAGATTGGATCAAACTTGAAGAGTATCAGGGCGATGTCTGCGGCAAGATGGTTTACGCGGCAGAGTTCGAGGGGGCAATAAAGATCGGCGTCTCGGTGGACCCTGTGCAACGACTGAACACCATAAGGACATCTTCCGGGCGTAAGCTGATCGACGCCTATGTATTGTGGGCACCCGATCCTTACGTCGCGATTGCGGCAGAGGCATATCTTCACGGATTACACGCCTCGAAAAGGTTGGAGGGTGAGTGGTTTTCCGTTTCATTGCAAGGCGTTGTTAAGGGATCGCTGGAAGTCACCCCTTGTAACGAGGCATCAGGACTCAATAAGCCAATGTCTGACGGTCAAAGGGAGCTTGGGTATTCACTTGTGATGGTCGCGACCGCTGAACAGGTCCTGAGCGCTCAAGAATACTCGGCAACCGCTGCTATCATTCCGACTATTGGATACGTCTTTGGGTGCATATCTAAAGCTTCCGAGGCGCTAGGTCGGTCTTTCGAGATTGAACCCAACACAACGACAGCAGACGCGATCCGGGCTTATGTCGCTTTTCTAGAGCAAGCAGAGCAGGCCGGGTTCGACACGGGGATGAACGGTGACGAGTTGCAGAGGATTGTCGAAAACTCCTGCTACTACACTAAGGCCCAGTTCAAGGAGGGCTTAGCATGAGACGCCGCGATCTTCTGAAGTCCTCACTGCCTGTTCTGGCTGGTACCGTTGTTGCTGGCGGCCTGACCGGGGAAATTCTGGACGCAGAGCCGATTGACCCGCATGTCGAGTGGTTCGAACGGTACTCAGTTCTTCGTAAGGATATGAATTCTGACCCGGATGACATCGAAAATGGAGACCCTCGCACCGATGAGTGCCTGTACCTAGAAGCAAAAACCGGTGGAACCCCGGCGCAAACGGTGCAAGGACTTCTTGCTCAGGCCGGGCTCGCGGCTCATCCAGACTTCGGGCTGATTGATGGATCGTACAGTCCAGCAGTCCCGCCACTACTGAACAACATAACAATGTCCCTTCGGGCGCTGGTGTAACGGACTTGGGGCGACGTTCGTCGGTCGTCCCAATCAATTAGTCGCGACAGCGGCAAGGCGTACGCGGCAAGGTGGTCGAGACGTGGTGTGTCCGGTTTCGGCGTGGCGATCCATGGCAAGTTAAGTTCGCCAATTAACTAACTGAAAATCATAAATATCAGGCTCTCTCCTTCGGGGGAGGGCCTTTCCTACATGAGGTCTATCGATGGCAGAATTCGATGACTCCGCAGAATGGTCTGTGGGCACTACGGGCACGTCTCTAAATGCCAACAATGGCATAAGGCGCAGGTGGTCTGAACAGACCGTTGCCGCCCTTCGTGCCTCCGGGCTGCTGGACAATATGATTGACGGCACCGTTGCCCCTGTAGATCAAACGGCGCTTTGGCTGGACAAGAGCACCGACCCTGCCGTGCTGAAGGCGTACAATGTCGGCTCTGGCGTCTGGGAGCAGGTCACACAGGAATGGCTCCGATCCGGCGACGGTGGCAGCCTGCCGTTCCAGTTCTTTGGCAACTCAACCATTCTGCTGGCCGATACGACCATGGGATACAGCGCCGGACCGGGCATTTCCACCATCGTAACGGCAGGTGACTACATAGATGCAGGTGGCATTCAATACGAAGTAGCCGCAGCAGCAGCAGTGGATCATCACGAGACGACTGCAGGCGGGGTGAAGCTATACGAGTCGGGGTACTTCTTCACAGTTGAGGCTCGCCTAACCGATGCCATTACGCGAAACGGTAGCAACTATCGGGACGGCTCCATCTTATCTGCACCCCAGGCGCTTTGGCAGAAATCCGGCCTTGTTTGGGTTGAGCGCAACACAGCAGATGATGCGGTAGTCATTGCAGGCACGAAGATAGACGACGCCGTTAACGCGGTTGCGGTGAACAGAATTCAGCAGATGGGCGCACGAACTTTCATCGGCAACCCGACAGGTTCATCTGCAACGCCGGTAATAATGGGTCTTACTCTAGGCCTCGATATGTTGGGATTCACCGGCGTGAATAACGGCGCGGAGAGGTCTCTTGGTCTTCCTGATGACTACACCGGCGCGGCGGTTACCGAATTTCGCTTCGGCAGCTTGAGTACAAATGCTTCCGGTACAACAACCTATACCTATGATGATCCGTTCCCCACTCAGTGCCGGGGTGTCTTTTGCCAATCGCAAGGCCCAATCGACACCAGCGTTTACGAAATACAAGTCGCCAATTTCACGAACGCGACGGACTTTGAAGTGGTTGTTACGCGCGGTGGCAAGAAGACCCCTGAGATTGATGAGGAGCAAGTCAAAGAACTGCACGCGAAGATCGGGGATTGAGATCTTTGTCCGCCATTGGTCCGAGGACAATGGTCGAAACCGTGGCCAACGATTTTTTGTCACGAAAGCTCAAACCCTGGGGCCTGAAGTGAGACGTGGCATGATCGAGAAGGACAATTCCAGCCTGTCGATAGGCAAACAGTGCAGGCTGCTGTCGATCTCGCGGTCGTCGTTCTACTACCAACCCAAGGGCGAGACGGCGCTGAACCTGATGCTGATGCGCCAGATCGATGAGCAGTTCCTGGAAACCCCGTTCTTCGGTGTCCGGCAGATGACCTGGCACCTCCGAAACGAAGGCCATCCACTGACCGGCAGGGCATTGCGGAGCAATGTCCCGAGAGGTTGGTGAACGAGAAACGCATCCGACGGCTGATGCGTCTCATGGGCCCTCCTCTCGGCAGATTTGGCAAGCCAAATCGCCTGCCGGGCAACGGATGCCGATCTACCAGAAACCCAACACCAGCAGGCCTGCGAAGGGCCACAAAACCTGTCCATATCTGTTGAAGGGTCTGCGTGTGACCCGACCCAATCAGGTCTGGGCGGCGGATATCACCTATCTGCCAATGAGGCGCGGGTTCCTATATCTGGTCGCGATCATCGACTGGCACACCCGCAAGGTGCTGGCCTGACCTACCTCCAGAATTGGGCCTAGCGAAAAGCGGACATCCCTGCTGCATACGCGAAGCGACCCGTCGGGAGGGCGTGACCCGGTCATTCGCTGTAGGGGCGAAGCATCTGTGGCAGCAGGTATAAAGCGGACCCTGATCGTCTGAATGGCGTTGATCTCGCGAATTTCGATCTAAGGGCGGTTGCCCTCATCAGCCGAACGATAGATCAAAAGTCATAAGACAAATTCGCGATTGATGCTCTTCAAGATTCCGGATTGTGAACCAGAGTATTTGGACTGTTGGTTCAGGTTCTCAACGTCAGGTCTTGAAATTTATTCAATTTTAGGTCATAAATATTACTTTCAGCTCTCCATAAAGGGGCGACTCTATGAGTATTCTAAAGGCATTCATCATTTTATCTATTTCTTGGGCTGTCGTACCGGATGTAACGTATGCGCAGACCTGTAACCCTGCACTGGGCTGCCGCTAACTGCTGTAATCTCTGAGGAGCGGTTTAGTGCTTTCTAACGTTTTGTTCCAACAGGCGTTCGCGCTTGTTTTTGGGGCGGCTATTGTTGTCGCCTTTTCCTTTGAAAGGTTCAACCGGCCTAGCTACGAAGGCCGCTATGAGCTTGACAAGTTAGTGGCCCTGCTCGCGCCTGACCAGCTCAGAGCGCGGCGTGTGGTGATGCATGCGTTCGGCCTGTATCTGCTCGCTCTTCTTCTGCTCTATTTCTTCTTCTGCGGCTTTGCAAATCTGCTGCCGCTGCTTGATTTCAAACCAAAAGTGGGCGCGACGGATGTGCCCGGAGACGGGGCTGAAATGGGCCTGGGCATTCCGCCCGCAGTCTCGCTTTCGGTGGCACTGGTCATGGTGGGCCTCGCCCCGTCCTTTCCAATTCTGCGCCGCCTGGAGGATTCGTTGCGTTTCGCTGCGCACCGTGTTGCCGGGATTCCCACGCGCATCCTGGAAAACAGCCGGGTCTTGCGCCGGGGGCAGCTTCCTTTCCCAGCCGGAATCGCCCCCGATTGCGATGCCTATCTGATCGATGCGGGAGACTGGAAACGTATTGCGCATTACAGTGACTGCGATCGAAAATTCGTCACGGCCAGAAGCGATTTCGAACAGGATCTGCGCATCATATTCGCTGGCTTCAGCTGGATCATCGACGAAAAGCTGACACTCTCCAACAGTGCGAAACGGTTGCGTTTCAGACAGATAGAAGAAGAGCTTCGCGCCCGGAAAACCCGCCTGATCCGCACCCTCGACAAGGTTTCGGGGTTCGATCTGAACGGCGCGGCCTTGCCGGAAGAAGAGGCGCAGCACGACCAGAAACCCGGACCGGAAACACCCGAAGTCCAGCAGGACGATTGGGGAGAGCTATCGCGGAAGGTCGATGATCTCGCCAGTGACTTCTGCCTGCTCATCGCGCTTTATGCCGAACATGACATCATCCTTCCCTTTGCTCCGCGCAAAAAGGTCAAACCGGGCAAGGATAATCAGGTATTGCGCGACTCGGTGCATCAGCATGACGAGGCGATGTCGGTTCTCAGGAACTTTACCCTGTTGATCGACGATTTTTCTGCTGGCAAACGATCCGGTCCCGGCCATACCGGCGCAACCTTCATCTGGGCCACCTGCACGATCGTTTTGATGACCATTATCTGGAGCCTTTATCCCGGAAAGCTCGAATACGAACTCCGGTTCGGGGAGGTTCAATCCTGGAACAGCTACCCCATCCGGCATCAGCTATTCGATGCGGTCGTGAATTTCTGCGTACCGCTGCTTGTCGGTCTGGGTATACGCGACTCCGGCCGGATTTCGGACAGTTGGGCAAATCTCTGGGAATCCAGATGGCCCGTCGCCCTGATCCAGATATTGGTGGTTTTCCTGCTGGCGTGGTTCGTGTCCATGCTGATCGTGACAGGAACCGGCATCTGGTTCATCGCAATGACCGAAAGCTGGGAGTTCGCAGGGTATCATCTGGCAACCCAGATCGAGTATGAATCGATACTCAAAATGCGCGGCGCTGCTCTGGCCGTCGTGGTTCTCTATGTGATCGATGTCTTCAGCCGGGACCAATATAGCGGCCAGAAAACGATCACGCCCGTCACTTCGGAGCCCGATCAGACGGAAAATTCGGTTGCGCCCCCGGAAGCGGTGAAACCGGTCCGCCACCGGCTGCGCGACAGTTTCCGGTGGGCGTTCACTGCCGCGTTGATCGTTGGCTTTCTGGGTGCGCTGGGGCGTTCGATCTCGCTGCTCGTGGCCGCCCGGGAGGCACCGATTCCGCGCCCTGGTCTGGACGCCATAGACGGCGGGTTGATCTTTTATTCGACCACCTATTCTGCACTGATCGCATTTGCCGTGACGCTGATGATTTCAGAAGTCCTCAGAGACGGCGAGGCCGCTAGGAAAATCCGCCGGATACGTGAAGAGAAGGCCTTGGCATGAATACGCGAATTTTGCTGATGGCCGTTTTTGCAGCAGTTTTTCCCCAGCTTTCCTCATCACAGGTCAAGGCAACGTCAGGACCCGTGACCATTGGCGTGCGCACGGATGCGCCGCCCTTCGTATGGCGGAACGACCAGACCGGCAGCTATGTCGGTTTCTTTTATGATATCTGCACATTGGCCGTGAAACGCGCTGGCTACATGTTTGAAGAGAAAGACGTCGATGCAACAAAAAGAAAAGCGTTCTTTGAAGGAAATGGCGGAAACTACAACCTGCTTTGCGACCCGACAACAGTGACATTGGAACGGCTTAGGCATTTTATTGATCGAAAAGGGCTCAGCCATCTTCAGTTTTCGCCAATCCTATTCGTCGCAAATGGCTCCTACATGAGCCTGGATGCGTCGCAGCCAACGGATAAGGGATTTTTTGACGTCAGGGACGAAGACAAAAACAAAGAGAATTGCGAACGACTCATCGATGCGACCTGGACGCCGCCTTCGGGCAAACCGCCAGAGCAAGAAAAATCCTGTGGCGAATACTTCGGCGATCCTTTCAGTGGCACCAAACTGAAAAACTGCCTGAGCAGCAAAATACAGCTCAGGCCGTCCCCGCCGGACCCCATGCGGATCACCACGGGTGAAATCTGGGGATATGTAAAGGGCGCCACGATCAAGGATCATGTTGACGCCGTGGCGCAGGATCAGTGGGATGACGGTGAAGGGAAACTGATATGTGAGAAGAGTTTAGACACTCACAAGCAAGCGGTTGAGCTTTTTTGCACCGGCCATCTCGCGCGCTATTACGGGGATCTGGACATCATACGCGCCGCGATCTCCGAATATGTCAAAACCGGCAAACCCTGTAGTTATACCGAGCCGCCCGAACAAGAAAGAACATATGAACCCTACGCCCTCGTATTGTCTTCATCAGAACTCCATCCGGATTTCCCCGAGCGTTTCGTGCATTCGCTCTATGGAATGTTCTATGATGGGACGGTTCAGAAATTATACGAGGTGAATTTCCCCGGCACGACGCCTACGACCTATCTGGACAAGCTTTTTCAGATCAATCAGGTTCCTTTGGGGAAGTAAGCAGGCTAGCAGTCACTTTGTATGTGGTTCTAAACTGATCTGAGCCTCAATTTTTCTGCTCTTTGGGGAGCGTACTTGGGATTATCCGGATGGCGTTTCACCACCTGACCTTCCAACATAGCTTTTTTTTTGAAGTTTCGCGCCCTGCGTGTCGATGGCATCTCAAATTTCCCCAAAACGGGCAGGTTAAAATTCCCCAGTTTGGCGGTTTCGATTGTCAGCCGGATTATTGACTTGCAGCTCCGTTCTTTGGCGGACGGCCGCGCCGTTTTGGCGGTGGCGGTGGTGTGATGGGTGCGTTTGTGCGGGTGTGTTCCGGGATCAGGTCGGTATGGCCGCGCAGGCGGTAGCTGGCGCCTTCGAGCTGTACGACGACGGGATCACCGAAGACATCGCCCCATTCAGCGAAGCCCCGATTGGATGTCAGGATCATCGCGCCTTTTTCGTAGCGGGCATTGACGAGCTGGAAGAACAGGTTTGCGCCGCCTTGGGTGATGGGCAGGTAGCCGATTTCATCCACGATCAGTAGCGATGGGCGAGCATAGAAGCGGATTTTGTCGGCGAGTCGGCCTTCGCGCTCAGCTTTGACCAGTGCTTCAATCAGCTCCGCCAATGTCGCGCGATAGACCTGCTTTCCAGCCTTCACGGCGGCGACGCCAAGGGCTGTCGCCAGGTGGGATTTCCCGGTGCCGGGCGGACCCAGGAAGTGCACCACCTCCGCCCTGCGGATGACGTCCAACTGGGCCAAGGCGGCGATGCGCTCTCGGTCAAGCGAAGGTTGGAAGCTGAAGTCAAAGCCTTCCAGAGTTTTCATGGGCATCAGCTTCGCTGTCTTGAGCGCAACATCGATGCGCCGCGTTTCCCTGGTCGCATATTCCTCGCTAAGAAGTGCCTCTAAAGTTCCGAGCCTTTAACCTGATCCATATCCAGCCTCACAGAAGTAATTCCAACATTCCCGCGATGTGAACAGATTGCAGATTTCGGCGAGTGCATCGAACATCTGGTCGAATGTCCTAGCCGCGATCCTTCGCAAA
>NZ_JBGRUO010000025.1:0-78726 GCF_041537905.1 Ruegeria jejuensis
GGGAAAACCCTCTGTCAATCGAGGCAAAATCACCTCGATCAACAGGAAACTCCCAACTCAACAAACCGCGAAACATATCCCGCGTAAGCACAACTCACGCCAAACAGAGCCCATATCGCGGAGCGATTTAGTGCTTGAGCCCAAGAGTCCACTGAAACGAACAATGGTTCTAGCGGATTTCCCGCCATGCAACAAAGAGCCCGGCACTGAGGATCATGACGATTCCGATCCATGAGATCGCATCCGGCAAGTCGCTCCAAAACAGAAAGCCCCAGATGACCGCCAGGGGAATGGCCACGTATTCGAAGGGCGCAGCGACGCTGGCTTCAGACAGGCGGTAGCCCTGCGAGATCAGATAACCGCCAAAAGCGTTCAAGACGCCGATAATGACGATGAGCATAAAGTCGAAGTTGCTCGGCCATACCCATGCGCGCAATAGAAACTCTCGGGACTTGTTGTCGCTTCCGGCAAACCGCCCATCCCCTGCGACAAAGAAGATTGCCAGGCTGGAGACGATGAACATCACTTGCAGATAGAACGCCATGACAGACGCTTTGTCTTGTGTCCCTAGCTTGCGGGTCATGATCGTCATCGAGGCATAGGCAAACGCGGCGATCAGCGGCAAGACCGCTGCGCCCTGAAAGGTTTCGCCGCCCGGGCGCATGACGATGATCGCGCCCAACAGTCCGCAGGAAACGGCCAGCAACCGCAAGAGCCCGACGCGTTCGCCGAGCAGCGGGATCGACAGCAGCGTAATGATCAGAGGAGCGGTAAAAAAAGATTGCGACGCCTTCAGCAATCTGGAGCGACGCCAGCCCGGCAAAGAAGGTCATATTGCCGATGACGAGCGCCAGACCTCTCAGCAAGTGTAGCGGAATGCGTTTGCTGATCAAAGTGCGATAGCTCCCTTCCAAAGGAATGAGTATCGCAAGAACAACAGCAATCGCGACCACGCCACGAATAAAGACGATCTGATGAAGCGGGTAGCGGTCACTCATCCACTTGAAGGTCAAATCCTGAAGGGAGAAAATGGTAACCGCACCGACCACGCAGGCAATCCCGACAAGCCTTCTATGTCGGGACCTGTCAACATCACTCGTCATTTGTTCGCCTTCTGCGGTCGGGCATTCGACCAATATTCACCACTCCCGAACAGAAAGCGAGTTTTGCGTCTGGCAGCATCGGTATTCACTCCTATGCGTCAAATCCTCACGGAAGCAGGCATTCAGCGAAAGGATGGCAACGTTGGCCAGGTCCCGTTTCGTTGACATCGGGCCACAGATGCGCACCGTCATACCGACCAGCGATACACTGCGCGCAAGCTGGGCGCAGTTTTTTTGGTTTTCTCCTCTGGACGGCCTGAATCGGGATTGCTATATGGCGCGAACCGTTCCGGCGTAGCTCAGCGGTAGAGCAGTTGACTGTTAATCAATTGGTCGTAGGTTCGATCCCTACCGCCGGAGCCAAAAGTTTCCCAAAAAAGACCTCGTGCGGTTGCATGGGGTCTTTTTTATTGCGCTGACCGGCATGTCCTTGCCTGCCTGCCCCCGCCGGTTTCGCAAGAACCAGCCAACCCCGCAACATATTGAAAACTCTGTCGTCATCCCGACATCTTGCGCTGATACTCGCCTTGCGACTCCACTTGGTTTTGAAAGGTGATCCACATGTCTAGATTGATTAGCGTTGTCGTACTGCTCGCCGCGCTGGCTGCGGTATACTATTTTGTTGTCTATCAGGAGCCGACCGCGACCGACCAGTTGGATAGCGCTGCGCAAGACGCGGGCGATGCGGTTCAGGATGCGGCCTCCGGCCTGGGTGAGGCGGTTTCCGAGTCGGCCCAGCCAGCGGCGGAACAGGGCGGGCAAGCGGTCGAAGACACAACCGGCGCCGTGACCGACGCGATCGACGACTCCACCACGGCCCTGAGCGATGGCGCGGCCAGCCTCCAGGAGCAGGGTCAGGCCTTGATCCAGCAATTGCAGGATGAGGGGCTGCTTAGCGAGGCGGGGTTCGACTACGACAAGGTCGTCAGTCAGGTCGAAGCCAGTCCGCTGGCGCAGGTGGTCAAGGAACAGGTCATTGTCATCCTTGGCGAAATCCGCGACACGCCGGCGCAATTCGATGCCGGAGTGGACAAGCTAAAGGCGCTCTTTGCCGGGTGAATGTCGCGCTCTGATTGACAGTCCCGGCACTGCATGTTGTCCTGATCTTCAAGCAACAATCTGCCGCAGCCCCGCCTCGCCACCAGGCTGCGGCGGTCGCCCTGAACGGGTGACTTTAAAGGAGAACAGGATGAGCGAACTTCCAAACACGATGCAGGCCGCGCTGCTGACCCATGATGGGTTTGCGCAGGAAGCCACTGGACTGGCCATCGACGATGCGGCGGACTGGCTGGAGGACGCAGAGATACCGGTGCCGCAACCCGACGCGGGTCAGGTTCTGATCCGCATGCGCGCCTCATCGGTCAACCCGTCGGATTTGCATTTCATCAAGGGCGAATACGGCCAGCCCCGCATCAAGGGCAGCCCCGCCGGTTTCGAAGGCTGCGGCGACGTGGTCGCGACCGGTGCCGGGGCTGAACACCTGGCCGGTCAGCGGGTGGCCTTTGTCGCCGCTGGTTCAGGCGCATGGGCTGAATATGCGCTGACACCGGCCATGATGTGCATACCGCTGCGCCCGGATATCTCGGATTTCGACGGGGCCGCACAGATCGTTAACCCGCTGACCGCGATGGCCATGGTCGATATCGCGAAACAGGCGGGCGATGCATTCATCATCTCTGCCGCGACCAGCCAGTTGGGCAAGCTTATGTGTGCCCTCGGTCGCGATCTTGGCCTGTCGCCCATCGCGCTTGTGCGTCGCGCGGATGCGGTGGAATTCCTGAAAGAGATCGGGGCTGCGGAGGTTCTGGTTACCGGCGAGGCCGATTTCGCCGACAGGCTGACCGATGTGATCAAGACACTGAAGCCGCGTGTTTTTCTGGATGCCGTCGCTGACCAGCAATGCGAAACTGTCTTTACCGCCATGCCCAACGGCGCGCGCTGGATCATCTATGGCAAGCTCAGCACTGAACCGCCTGCATTGACCCAGACCGGTCAGTTTATCTTCATGAGCAAGCAGATCGAGGGATTCTGGCTGAGCAAATGGATGAGCAGCACCCCGCCCGAAGACCAGATGCGCGTGGTGGGTGAGGTTCAGGCCCGCTTCGCCGATGGCCGCTGGAGCACGGATGTCGCGGCGACGATCCCGCTGCGCGATCTGGTCGGCACGCTTGCCGAGACGCTGAAGACCACTAAAGGCAAGATCATGATCGTTTCCGAGTGATCGCCGAACAAAACGAAAGACGTCACGGCAGCCTGGGGAGGAGCGCTTGGACAATCTGCAATTGGTGATCAGCGGGCTCGCAAATGGCTGTGTCTATGGCCTAATCGCGTTGGGTTTCGTTCTGATCTACAAGGCGACCGAGGCGGTCAATTTCGCCCAGGGCGACATGATGATGCTGGGTGCCTTCGTCACCATCGGGTTGACCAATGCCAACTATATGGGGCTGCCATTCTGGGTGGCGGTCCCGATCTCGCTGGGCTTGATGGCGGGGTTTGGTGTTCTGCTCGACCGGCTGCTGATCCGGCGGATGTTCGGGGAAAGCCAGACCTCGGTGGTGATCCTGACCATCGCTCTGGGCTTTGTGATCCGCTTTGTCGCCGGTCTGATATGGGGGCATGAGCCGCAAACGCTGCAGAACCCTTTGGCGGGCAAGGATATCCGCCTTGGCGGCCTCGTGCTGGGGCTGGAGGATGTGGCGGTGATCGTTGTCACCGTTTTGCTGACGCTTTCACTCTATCTGTTCTTTGCCCGCACCAAGCTGGGTCTGGCGATGCAGGCCGCCTCACAAAACCAGTTGGCGGCCTACTATATGGGCATCCCGGTCAAACGGGTGCAGGGGCTGATCTGGGGGCTGGCGGGCATGGTCGCCTGCGTGGCGGGTATCCTTTTTGCCGCCAAGGGCGCGGTTGATCCCAATTCCGGCCTGCTCGGGATCAAGGCCTTTGCGGCGGCGGTGATCGGCGGCTTCGGCAGCCTGCCCGGCGCGTTGGCGGGCGGGTTGATCGTGGGCGTGATCGAGCCCTTTGCCAGCCGCTATATCGCTGCAGGCTACAGTCAGATCGCGCCTTACGCGCTGGTGCTGCTGGTGCTGATCGTGCGGCCACACGGGCTGTTCTCGCAAATCCGCCTCAAGAAGGTCTGACGCCCATGCGGATTGTATTCAAAACCAACTATCTGCAGGATATCCGCCCCTGGAAGGATGGCTATCAGCTCTCGCTCTATCTGATCCTGTTGGCTTTCGCGCTGGCAGCACCGCTGCTGCTGGACGATTTCTATCTGGGCGAGCTGACCAATGTGCTGATCTGGGCCATCGCAGGCATGGGGCTGATGCTGCTGACGGGTCATACCGGTCAGGCCAGCCTGGGCCATGCCGCGTTTCTGGCGCTGGGCTGTTACGCCAATATCATCCTGCTGGAACAGGGCCTGCCCTTTCTGCTGGCCTTTCCGCTGGCCGGGCTGATCACCGGTGTTCTGGGCGTGATCATCGCCATCCCGGCCCTGCGCATGCATGGCATCTATCTGGCCATCGCCACGCTGGCGCTATCGGTGCTGATGGATGACATCATCGTCCTGAGCGAACCGCTGACCGGCGGGGTCGCTGGCAAGTTCGCCCCGCCGGTCAACGTCTTTGGCGTCGAGATCGATCGCTGGGGCACGCCGCGCGCCTTTTACTGGCTGGTGCTCGCGGTCGTGGTGATCGTGACGCTGGGCTATATCAACCTGCTGCGCGCGCCGCTGGGCCGCAGCTTCATCGCCGTGCGCGACAGCGAGGTTTCGGCCCAGGCGATGGGCGTGCATATCGCGCGGACCAAGGCGATGTCGTTTTTCCTGTCCTGCGCGGTGACGGGGCTCGCCGGGGCGCTGATGGGGCTGTTCGCAGGCGCGTTCAACAACGAGACGTTCAGCGTCGTGATATCGATCCTGCTTCTGATGATGATCGTGATCGGCGGGCTCGGCTCGATCCATGGCGCGTTTCTGGGGGCCATCGTCATTGGTTTCCTGCCGCAGTTCCTGTCGATCAGCAAGGAGTGGGTCGGCGCGCTCATCGGGGGGAACACGGTCGCAATTCCGGGTTTGGAAACAGGTGTTTTCGGCCTGATCCTCATCTTTTTCGTACTGTTCGAGCCGATGGGCATCTATGGCCGCTGGCTGAAAATCCGCACCTGGTTCGAGCTGTTCCCCTTCTATCGCCGCGACATGTTCAAACGTCAGAAATCCTACCTCAAGACGGAGCGTCTGCGATGAGCCTGTTGACGCTGGACAATGTCACGCTGCGCTTTGGTGGCCTGACGGCGGTGGATGCCCTGTCATTCTCGGTCGAACCGGGCGAGGTCTTTGCCATTGTCGGCCCCAACGGCGCAGGGAAATCCACCGTTTTCAACCTGATATCTCGGTTTTACAATCCGGCCTCCGGGTCGATCCGGCTGGAGAACGAAGATCTTCTGGCGCATAAATCCAGCGATATCGCCAATCTGGGCATCGCGCGGACCTTCCAGAATATCGAGCTGTTCGAACATGCCACTGTCTTGCAGAACCTGCTGGTTGGGCGGCACCGCCACCGCCGCAGTACCATGCTGTCGGAGCTGTTCTTCCTGCCCTCGGTCCGACGCGCCGAGATCGAGAACCGAAAGAAAGTCGAAGAGATCATCGATTTCCTCGACCTGCAGCCCTATCGCGACAAGATGATCGCCGGGCTGCCCTATGGCGTGCGCAAGGTGGTCGAGGTGGCCCGCGCGCTGGCCACCGACCCGCGCCTGCTGTTGCTGGACGAACCGGCCTCGGGCCTTTCGGTGGAGGAAACCAGCGACATGCGCTGGTGGATCAAGGATATCCGCCGCCAGATGGGGATCACTGTGCTGATGGTGGAACATGACATGGGGCTGGTCTCGGGCGTGTCCGACCGGGTGCTGGCCATGGCCGATGGCGCGAGGCTGGCGCTGGGAACACCATCCGAGGTGCAGGCGCACCCGGCGGTGATCGAGGCCTATTTGGGCCGCGCCTCATGAGCGCGCCAATCCTCTCGGTCCGCAATGTGGAAAGCTACTATGGCCCGATCATGGCGATACGGGGCGTGTCGATTGACGTCGCCCAAGGCCGGATCGTCACCATTCTGGGGGCCAATGGCGCAGGCAAGACTACCCTGATGAAGACGATCTCGGGCGTGATGGACCCCGAAAAGGGCGCGATCACCTTCGAGGGCGATGAAATCCAGGGCCGCGAGCCGCACAAGATCGTCGAGCGTGGCATCGTGCACGTGCCGGAAGGGCGCGAGGTCTTTCCCCTGCTCACGGTCGAGGAAAACCTGACCCTTGGCGCTTATACCCGCCACGACAAGGCACAGATCGATCGCGACCGCGATCTGGTCTTCTCCTATTTCCCCATTCTGGCGGAACGCCGCCAGGCAGAGGCAGGCACGCTGTCGGGCGGGCAACAGCAGATGCTGGCCATTGGCCGGGGCCTGATGGCCGGACCGCGCCTGATGCTGCTGGACGAACCCTCGCTCGGCCTCTCGCCCCGGCTGGTGCAGGAGATCTTCGACATCCTTGCGCGGCTGAACCGCGAGCAGGATATGACCATCGTTCTGGTCGAGCAGAACGCCGCCGCCGCGCTGGATCTGGCCGATGACGGCTATGTCATGGAAGTCGGCCGCATCGTGATGAGCGGCAGCGCGCAGGCGCTCGCCGCCTCGGATGATATCCAGAACTTCTATCTTGGCGTGCAGGAAGAAGGCGCGCGCGCGAACCGCCGTTGGAAGCGGCGCAAGACGTGGAGGTGAGCGGAATGGATGCCAGCACCCTGCCCCCTCAGATCGAGATCAACGGCATCAGCGTCAACACCGATCCCGGTCACCGCCCGGTGCTGGTGGATGGCAACCTGACCATTGTCAGCCTGTTTGCCAGCCGTTGCGCCGATCTTGGTCCCCGCACCGCCCATCGCGAAAAAGATATGGGCATCTGGAAATCCTATAGCTGGGCCGACTACTGGACCCATGCCAAATGGATCGGGCTTGCCTTGCGCAAACTCGGGCTGAAACGGGGCGAGGTCGTCTCGATCCTCAGCGAGGACCGCAAGGAGTGGGCCTGGTTCGATCTGGGCATTCAATGCGTGGGCGGCATTGCCTCGGGCGTCTACACCACCGATTCCGAAAAACAACTATCTTACCTGCTGCGCGACAGCGACAGCCGCTTTCTGATCGTCGAAAACGAAGAGCAACTCGACAAGTTCCTGCATATCCAGGGTGAGGTTCCCGATCTGCTGAACGTCATCATCCTCGAAGAGGAAGGGCTGCACGATCTGGACCACCCCAAATGTCTGATGATCGACGCGCTTTATGAAATCGGGCAGCAGGCCGAGGCCGAACAGCCCGGCATCTTCGAGGCAGAGATCGCCCTGGCCGAACCCGGCGATACCGCCCTGCTGATCTACACGTCCGGCACCACCGGCCCGCCCAAGGGCGCGATGCTGAGCCATGAGAATATCATGGCGACGATCACCGCCGGTCTGCACGGGCTGTCCGGCCACGAAGATGACGAGCAACTCTGTTTCCTGCCGCTTTGTCATATCCTTGAGCGTGATGTGTCGATCTATTACCCGCTCGCAACCAAATGCACGGTCAATTTCGCCGAAAGCCCCGAAACCGTGTTCACCAACCTGCAAGAGGTCTCGCCCGCGACCTTCACCGCCGTGCCGCGGGTCTGGGAGAAAATCCACAGCCAGGTCACCATCCTTGTCAACGAGGCCACACCGCTGGGTCGCGCGGCCTTTGCCGCCGCACTGTCCGCGGGGATGAAGCGTGCCGAATACCTGCTTGAAAACAAACCGGTTCCCACGGGCTTGGCCTTACGCTACAGGCTTTGGGACTTTCTGGTTCTGCGCAATCTGCGGCGGATGCTGGGCTTTGACCGCTTGCGGCGCGGCGGGTCCGGCGCGGCCCCGATCTCGCCTGAATTGCTGCGCTGGTACTGGGCGATCGGCGTGCCTCTGATCGAAGGCTTCGGCATGACGGAAACCGCAGGTATCGCCACGGTCAACACGGTAGAAGCCAACCGCATCGGCACCATCGGCCGCGTGGTGCCGGGGTCCGAGATCCGGATATCGGACGCGGGCGAGATCGAGACACGCGGGTTGAACATCTTCAAAGGCTATTGGCGCAACAACGAGAAAACTGCCGAAACCTTCACCGATGATGGCTGGCTGCGCACCGGCGATCTGGGCCGGATCGACGAAGATGGCTACGTAACGATCACCGGCCGGATGAAGGACATCCTGATCACCGCAGGCGGCAAGAACATCGCCCCCGCCGAGATTGAGAGCCGTCTGAAATTTTCGCATTTCATTTCGGACGCGGTGGTGATCGGGGATGCACGTAAACACCTGACCGCGCTGATCATGATCGATCAGGACAATGTCGAGAAATACGCGCAGGAACAGAAAGTGCCGTTCTCGGACTTCACCTCGCTTTGCGCTGCAGCAGAAGTGCGCGCGCTGATCGAAGGTGAGGTGAACACCGCCAACGGTGATTTCGCCCGTGCCGAGCAGATCAAGGATTTCCGCATCATCGACGTACTGCTGACCGCCGAGGATGAGGAACTGACCGCCACCATGAAGCTCAAACGCGGCCACATGGAAAAGAACCATGGCGCGCTGATCGAAGAGATGTACGATTAAGGACATATCAGGGAGGACAACATGAAACGCATTATCGGAGGCTTCGCCGCCAGCGCGCTTGCTTTTGCCAGCGGCGCATGGGCCGACACCCAGGGCGTCAGCGATACCGAGATTGTCATCGGTGCCGTCAACGACCTGAGCGGCATTTTTGCCGCCGTTGGGGTTCCGGCCACCAAGGGCGCCAATCTCTTTTTCGACAAGGTCAATGCCGAGGGCGGCGTGCATGGCCGGACCATTCGCTATGTGGTCGAAGACAATGGCTATCAGATGCCCCGCGCGATGCAGGGCTATAACAAGCTGCTCAATCGCGACAAGGTTTTTGCCATGCTGCAAAGCCTCGGCACACCAATGAATCTAGCGGGCTTCAAGCTGCTCGATCCAAAGGGCATCCCGAACGTGGCCCCGCTTTCGGCCGCGCGGCAGATGCTGCAGGAGCCCGTAGACAACAAGTTCGTGTCTTTCTCGACCTATTTCGATCAGGCGCGGGTGGGCGTGAAATATCTGGCGGAAAAGGATGGCGGCACCAAGGTCTGCAGCATGTATCTGCCCACCGATTTCGGCAAGGAAATCCTGGAGGGCACCATCGCGGGTGCCGAAGAGGCCGGGATCGAATTTGTGGCGGAAACGACGCATAAGCCCGACGAGACCGATTTCGTGGGCTCCCTCAGCAAGCTCAAGGAAGAAGGCTGCGACATCGTCTCGCTTGCGCTGGGGGTACGGCAGGTGATCACCGTTGTCGGCACCGCCAAGAAGATGGGGCTGGACGACATGGACTTCCTCGGCACCTCGGCCAGCTTCCTGACCGTGGTGGCAGCAGTTCCGGGTGGCGTGACCGACGGGTTCCATGTGGCGGCAAGCTGGCAGGACCTCTGGGCGCGCGCCGATGAGCCTGCGCCAAAAGCCTTCATCGAGGAATACAAGGCCGCTTATGGCGAGGACCCGGTGGGGTTTTCGATGCTGGGCTATTCCGCCGCCGACATGATGGTCCGCGCGCTTGAGGCCGCCGGACCGGATCTGACGCAGGAAGGATTCATCGCCGCAATGGAAAGCCTGGATTATACCGATGATCTGGTTGGCAACCATCTCGACTATAGCGCCGAGGACCATCAGGGAACCAACACGGTTTATGTCTCGGTGGTCGAGGGCGGCGCGTGGAAGAAGGTTCACGAGGAGTAACCGCAGCTACGGTGCGGCCAGCAAGGCCATTCTAATGGCCTAATGGCCTTGTGGGTCAATCGGGGCGATCGCTCCGCTCAGGCGCGCATGCCGTGATCGTGTTTTCAAGGATCGCAAGGGCGCGATCCAGCTCCGCCGCCTCAATGGTCAGCGGCGGCGACAGGGTCAGGACGTTTCCGGCGCTGATCTTGAAGGACAGCCCCTGATCCAGGCAGGCATAGAAAATCCGCTCGGCCAGTTCGGGGGCCGCCTGCCGCGCCGCGCGATCGGACACGATCTCGACCCCGAACATCAGGCCCCTGCCCCGGATATCCCCTACGATGGGACAATCGATCAGCGTCTCGCGCAAGCGATCCAGCGCGCGGGCGCCCAACTGCGCGGCGCGCGCGACCAGACCTTCCTCCTCGATGATCTGCAACGTGGTCAGCGCGGCGCGGGCGGTGACCGGGTTCTTTTCGTGGGTGTAATGCCCGATGGCGAACTCCCCCGCCACGTTCAGATCATCCCGCGCCAGCACCGCCGCAATCGGCAACACGCCCCCACCCAGAGCCTTGCCCAGCGTGACGATATCGGGGGTGATCCCGTCGTGCTCGAAGGCGAAGAACTGCCCCGTCTTGCCCAGCCCGGTGGGAATCTCATCCATGATCAGCAGCGCCCCGTGGCGATGGCAGGCCGCCTGCACCGCTTGCCAGTAGCCCGGCGGCGGCACCACGGGCACCGCGCGCATCGGCTCGGCGATGACAGCGGCGACATCGCCCTCGCGCTGCAACGCGAACTCGACCATGCGGGCGCAGGCAAGCGCGCAGGCCTCGGGCCCCGGATGCCCATAAGCGCAATGATAACAGTTGAAGGGCGCGACATGTTCGGCCCCCGGCAGCAGCGGACCGGCCACATGGCTGCGGAACGTAGCCTCGCCACCGACGCTTGAGGCGCCAAAACCCGCGCCGTGGAACGCATCCCAGAAGCTGATCGTCTTGAACCGACCGGTGGCCGCACGCGCCAGACGCAGCGCGACCTCGTTGGCGTCAGACCCGCCGGTGGTGAACAATACCCGCGACAGCGCGCCCGGCGCGATGCGGCCCAGCGTCTCGGCCAGTTCGACCGAGACCTCGTTGGTGAAGCGGCGCGGCGCAAAGGGCAGCGCATCCAACTGCGCCTTGATCGCGGCGATCAGGCGGGGATGGCCATAGCCTATGTGATGAACCGAATTGCCATGGAAATCCATATAGCGGCGACCTGCCAGATCCTCGATCCAGATGCCCTCGGCCTTTGCGATGGTGGACAGGCAGGGGGTCGATAGCGATTGATGCAGGAAGGCATCGCTATCCCGTTTCAGCAGAGCCACGCCAGGGCCATCCGCAACGCGCGCGCGCCACTCCCGCCCCGCCGCCGAGATATTGGACTCGCCTTCGGTGTGGCGTTGGACACTCATGATCTGGTCTCCGCTGATAGGGCGTGCCTGGCTGTCGGCGGATGCCCCACCCGCCGATTGAAAGCTGGCTGTTGGTGCAGGATGGCGGGCGACTAGCACTATGTAAAATCTATATATGCTATCAGGTGATAAGTCGGACCGATGTCCGCCTCATGCCCGCACTGTCTGCAGATGCGAATCAACTGGTTGACAATTTGGCATATTGCCCGAGCAAAAGCCCCAGATCTGATTTTATTCGGTCATTCCCCAACATAAATCCACAATCCTCCTCATATCACTTGCTCCGACTCAGGCGAGCGAATTTTCTCGAAATGTCGCTATCCGTGAAGGAACCAATGCGCCCGCCAATGGCCAGACCCATCGCAGACCCGCGCAAACGAAGGGAAAAACCTGCCCTCCCGGAAGACGTTGCGCGAATTGCGTCGCAAGCGCTAAGCTTTTCGACATCGGTGGCACTGACACAAAACTGTCGTACAGCCGTGAAAAAGAATGGGGAGTCTCGGAACGCGCGGGTGAACGCAACGCGGCGTCCTTTGAAACGAACGGAGCTGCTGGGGGGTGTTTTGTTCAGTCACGACAACGAATCTGCAGATCGCCGCTGGTCCGCCCATTCCGCGGTCGGGTCCAACCCCACGCTGGTTGCCTTGGGAAAACCAGACCAACCACAGGGCACAGTGCAAACTAAGAACAAGACAAACAACGTCCAACAACAGGAGATAACATGAAGAAGTTGCTACTTTCGGGCGCAGCGATCCTGCTGCCCGCTGCCGCCTACGCAAACTGTGCGGGCATCACCGTGGCCGACATGCAGGGTGTCGCGCCGGGTGCGTTTCCGCAGCAATACGAGCTGAGCGAGTTCGAAGCCGCCGCTGGTTGCACTATGGAGTTTTCGGCCAATCCCGAGATCGAGGCGCTGAACGCCCGCATTCAGGGCAATGGCGAACTGCCGCCTCTGGCGGATCGGCTGCCAAAAGAGCCGCTGGTGATCGTGCCATATGAAAGCGTCGGCAAGTATGGCGGCGAGCTGGACGCGCTGTCCAACGCGACCGAGGCCGGCACTTCGGATTTCCTGTCCACCCGCCACGTGAATCTGGTCCGCTATGCCGATGATCTACAGACCATCGTGCCCAATATCGCTAAAAGCTGGGAATGGAATGACGATTATACTCAGCTGACATTTCACCTGCGCGAAGGACATAAATGGTCCGACGGCGCGCCTTTCACCTCGGCGGATGTGAAATTCTGGTATGACAACCTGGCGCTTGATCCCAATGTGATCGAAAAGCCCAAGGACTATGTTCTGGTCGGTGGCGAGCGGATGACGGTGGACACGCCGGATGAGACCACCGTGGTCTTCAACCTGCCCTCACCCAAGCCGGGTCTGGTCAACCACTTTGCGATCTCGTTTGCGCAGGGCTTCCAGCCCAAGCATTTCATGGGTCAGTTCCACCCCGATATCGACGAAAACGCCGATGCCAACGCGCAGGCGCTGGGCTTCGAGAACGGCTATGACGCGATCAAGGCCTATTACGGCAATTCCGACTGGACGGACACGCCCAGCCCGATGCTATCGAACCCCGACAAAGTCGCGAACCTGCCCAAGGCAACCCATCCAACGCTGGAAAGCCATATCTACGTCACCGACACGACCGAGGGCCGTTACCTGGTCGCCAACCCCTATTTCCACATGGTGGACACGACCGGCCAGCAACTGCCCTATATCTCGGCGCAGGATGAGCTGTTTGCCAATGACAACGAGGTGCGCATCCTCAAGCTTGTCAATGGTGAGGCGGACTACAAATCGCAATCCCTAACCCTGGCCGCCGCCCCGCTGCTGCTGGAGAATGCGGAAAAGAATAACTATTCAGTTCAGCTCAAGCCGACCATCGCGATGCCGGCGTTTTCCTTCAACATGACCTCCGAAGACCCCGCCAAGCGCGAGGTGTTCGGCGATCTGAGGTTCCGTCAGGCGATGTCGGTGGCCATCAACCGCGACGAGTTGAACGAGGTGTCGTTCTTTGGTCAGGGCGAGCCGAAACAGTATATCGGCTTCTCGCCGACGCCTGACTTTGTCGATCCCGAATTGACAAAACACATGATCCAGTATGACCCGGATATGGCGAATGCGCTGCTGGACGAGATCGGCATGGTCGATACCGATGGCGACGGGTTCCGCGAATTGCCCAATGGCGACAAGCTGGTGCTGAACATGCAGTTCGCCACCCAAGGTATTGGCGGCGAAGTGGTACAGCTTGTCGGCCAGAACTGGGCCGATGTGGGCATTCAGACCACAGTGAAAGAGGTCACGCCGGACGAATACCGCTCGGCGCAATCCTCCAACCAACTGGATGTAGGAATGTGGGAAAAAGGCCAGCCGGTTGCCATCGTTCTAGGCAATAACGAACTCTTCGTGCCGCCTTTCGAGAACTATTTCGGTCACCGCACCGCGATGCTCTGGGCCGAATGGGTCGACAGCGACGGCGCCTCGGGTGTTGAGCCGCCGCAATGGGTCAAGGATATGGCCGCAGATGTGGACGCCTTCCAGGGCGCAGTTCCCGGTTCGCCAGAACAGGCCGAGATCGGCGCGCGGCTCGCCAAGTCAATGGCTGAAAATTTGCCCTTTATCGGGACAGTTCAGGCTCAAAACCTCATTTATCATCGCAATGCGCTGAAAAACGTGCCTGAATTCAAGACACAGTCCTACGAATACTACCGGACCTACCCGTATCTCGCCCCGCAATGGTGGCTGGACGAGTAAGACGGTCAGCTATGAAACAGCGGTGGGCGGAATACGCCCGCCGCAAGACCCAAACCGAACAAGAGACGCCCACCCGCCTGTAACGCGGACAAACGGGCGCAAGGACAGGGAATAGGTATGCTGGGCTTTATGCGGTTCGTGGCCACCCGTGCAGCGATGGCGCTGGTGACACTGGTGATCGTGTCGCTGGTCGTGTTCTCGCTGATGGAACTGGTGCCCGGCGATTGCGCCGAGCGGTACCTGGCCTTCAAGAACACCCAAGGCTCGGGCATCTCGGTCGCCGATATCGAAGCCGAGCGCGTCCGGCTGGGTCTGGATCGCCCGTTTCTGGAACGCTGGACAAGCTGGCTATTCAACGCCTTTCGCGGCGATTTCGGCGATAGCTGCATCCTGCGGCTCAATATATCGCAGCTTCTGGGCGACAAGTTCTGGCTGAGCCTGTCGATCTGTCTGGCCTCACTGGTACTTGCCTATGCGATCGCCCTGCCTGTCGGCATCATCGCCGCCGCCTCGCAGAATGCAGTGCTGAACAATGTGCTGCGCTTTGTCAGCTATCTGGGTCTGGCGATGCCGAATTTTCTGCTGGCGCTGATCATCATGCTGATCTCGACGGTCTATTTCGGCGATACGTTGACGGGTCTGTTTTCCGACCAGTATCGCGACGCACCGTGGAGCTGGGCGAAGTTCGTCGACATGCTGGGTCATGCCTGGCTGCCGATCTTCATTCTGGGCTGGTCGGCCACGGCCTTTGCGCTGCAGACGGTGCGCGCGCTGATGTCGGATGAGATCGGCAAGCTTTATGTTACCGCCGCCTCGGCGCGCGGGGTGCATGGTCGCAAACTGCTGTGGCGATACCCGGCACGGCACGCGCTGGGGCCGATCATCAACTCGCTGGGCTTCGATCTGAACCGCATCTTCAATGAATTACCCATCGTGGCGCTGATCCTGACGCTGACCGAAGCCGGGTCGTTGCTGATCGAGGCACTGGCCCGGTCCAACGACCAGCAGCTTGCGGGCGCCATCATCTTCATGCTGACCGCCTCGATTGTCACGCTGAATTTCGCAACAGACGTGCTGCTCGCGGTACTCGACCCGCGCGTCCGCAAGAGCATCATCCGGTGAGCGACATGACATCAGAAACCACAAACCCCGCCACCGAGACCGACCAGAAGGCCAAAGAGGCCTATTTCACCGCCTCACAAGGCCAGTTGATCTGGGCGCGGTTCAAGAAACAACGCAGCGCAATGATCGCCGCCTGGGTTCTGATCGGGCTGCTGCTGTCGGGGCTGTTCGCCTCGTTCCTGTCGCCCTATGATCCGACAGTTGCCGGGCGCGACAAGGATTACCTGAACGGCGCGCCGCAACTGCCGCAATTCTGCGACGGCAATGGCTGTTCGCTGCGGCCCTTCATCCATCCGGTAGAACGCGAGCGCTCGCTGGCGACCAATTTCCGCTGGGTGACCAAGGTGAACGAGGACAAGCGGGTCTATTTCACCTTCCTGCCCAAGGGCTGGGACTATAATCTTTTCGGCCTGATCCCGATGGACCGGCATCTGTTTGGGGTCGAAGAGGGCTATGTGCATCTGTTCGGCACCGATGCCACCGGCAAGGACATCTTCTCGCGAACGCTGCATGCGATCTGGACCTCGATGCAGGTGGGCACGATCGGCGTGGTGATTGCCTTTGTGCTGGCGCTGATCATTGGCGGCATATCAGGCTATTACGGCGGCTGGATCGACAGTTTCATACAGATGATCACCGACGCGGTGCGAACGGTGCCCGCAATCCCGCTCTTCATGGCCATTGCTGCCTTCATTCCGCAGGAATGGTCGGCCGAGACACGGTTCTTCATCATATCGATGATCCTCGGCCTGATCGGCTGGCCCACATTGGCGCGCCGCGTCCGAACCCATCTGCTGACCGAACGCAATCAGGAATACGTGCTGGCCGCCCAGCTTTGCGGCGCTTCGCCGGGCCACGTGATCCGGCGCCACCTGCTGCCCAGCTTCACCAGCTATATTATCGTCGATCTGGTGATCTCATTTCCCTACATGGTGCTCAGCGAGACCGCGCTCAGCTTTATCGGGCTGGGCTTGAAAGACCCGGTCAACTCGTTGGGCGTCATGCTGCAAAGCGTGACGTCGGCGGATGTGCTGCTGAATTACCAATGGTACTTCATTCCCGTCATCTTCTTCATCGCGCTGGTGATGGCCTTCGTCTTTGTGGGCGACGGGCTGCGCGATGCCGCCGACCCTTATTCGGATAGCCACAAATGAGTTCCCTGATCGACGTTGAAAACCTGACGCTGCAATTCCGCACCGATGAGGGGCTGGTCACGGCGGTGGATGATGTGAGCTTTTCGCTGGCCAAGGGCGAGGTGATCGGGCTGGTGGGCGAAAGCGGGTCCGGCAAGTCGGTCACCGCCAAGTCGCTTATGCACCTGAACGCCCGCAACGCCGTCTATGCGCCACAAAGCAAGATCACGCTGCACACCGATACGGGCGAGGTCGACGTGCTGTCGCTGCGCACCGCGCGCGAGTTGAACGTGGTGCGCGGCGGTGCGATCAGCATGATCTTTCAGGAACCGATGGCCTCGTTCGCGCCGGCCATCACGATCGGCAGCCAGATGATCGAACAGCTGCAGCTGCATGGCGACATGTCCAAGGCCCGGGCCAAGGAGATCTCGGTCGAGATGCTGGACCGCGTCGGCATCTCGGACCCGCATAAGCGCATCGACCAGTTTGCCTTTGAACTTTCGGGCGGTATGCGCCAGCGCGCCATGATCGCCATGGCGCTGTCGACGCAGCCCAAACTGCTGATCGCGGATGAGCCGACAACGGCGCTGGATGTGACCATCCAGGCTCAGGTGATCGACCTGATGAAGGATCTGGTCAACGAGTTTCACATGGGCATCATCTTCATCACCCATGATCTGGGCGTGGTGGCGCAGACCGCCGACAAGGTTTGCGTCATGTATCTGGGCCGCATGGTCGAGGAAGGCCCGGTGCGCGAGGTGATCCGCCACCCAAAACACCCCTACACGCGCGGCCTGATCCACGCCCTGCCCCGGCTTGACGATCTGGAAGCGCCGCTGACACCGGTGCCCGGCGATATCCCGTCGCCACTGGAGCGGCCTCCGGGTTGCGTATTTCACACCCGCTGTCAGGAAATCCTGGGCGATATCTGCAAAACCAAGCTGCCCCATGACACGCAGTTAGACGCAACACATCGGGTGGCCTGCCACCTGCATGACACCAAAGAGGTCGGCGCATGAGCGATGATATCCTGATCTCGGCCGACCAACTGACCGTTGGCTACCCGCTTGGCAGCAGCCTCCTGCGCAGATCGGTACTCAAGGCCGTGAACGAGGTCTCGGTCCATATCGAACGCGGCTCGTTCTTCGGTCTGGTCGGCGAAAGCGGGTCGGGCAAAACCACGCTGGGCCGCGCGCTGCTCAAGGCGGCGCCGATCACGGACGGGCGCGCGATCTATCGCGATGACGAGGTCCAGTATGACCTGTCCACGCTCGACGGGGCCGAGCTGAAAGATTACCGCAAGCGCGCGCAACTCATCTTTCAGGACCCTTATGCCGCCCTGTCGCCGCGCATGACGGTGCGCGATATCATCGCCGAACCGCTTGAGGTCATGGGCCTGACCGCCTCGCGCCAGGAAACTGACGAGCGGGTGCGAGAGATCGCGGCGAAATGCCGGCTGAACCTGGAACATCTGCGCCGCTTTCCGCACGCCTTTTCGGGCGGGCAGCGGCAACGGATCTCGATCGCGCGGGCGCTGGTCTCGGGGCCGAAATTCGTGGTGGCCGATGAAAGCGTCGCGGCGCTGGACGTGTCTATTCAGGCCGATGTGCTGAACCTGCTGAAACAGCTTCAATCCGAACTGGGGCTGACCTTTATGTTCATCAGCCACGACCTGTCGGTGGTTGCCCATACCTGCGACCATGTGGCGGTGATGTATCTGGGCCGCCTGGTGGAATCCGCGCCAACACGCAAATTATTCGCGATGCCCCGGCATCCTTATACCCGCGCGCTGTTTTCCGCGATCCCATCGCTTGACCCCGATGATCGCGGCAAGGCGCAAAAGCTTGAGGGCGAGATTCCCTCGCCTCTGAATCAGCCGCCGGGTTGCAAGTTTCATACCCGCTGCCCCAACGCCATCGACCGCTGCAAAAGCGAAGAACCCCGGCTGGAAGACCCCGGCGACGGGCATGAAGTGTCCTGCCACCGCTGGCGCGAGTTGCTTGAGGCGACTCGCGCATAAGCGGCATCTTGCCCATCAATGCAACCCTGACCTCGTCTTCGAAACTTTTTCGTTGCCAGATCGGGGATTTGGCTAATCTTCAACTGCCTGTCACATGAACCTCGTAAAGGTGCGGGCATTCAAGCTATGGAGCCAGAAATGACCAAGATCGACCCCATCGAGTTGTCCCCCGACGACTGGGATGAACTGAACTTCCCCCGCCCTGAAGAAAACGAGTTTGACCGTGTGGTTGAACGCGCGATCTCGCGCCGCGGTTTCCTGGGTGGCGTGCTGGCCTTTGGCTCGGGTGCGGCGGCAATGGGGGCTGGTCTGATGTCCTCGACTTCAGCGCAGGCACAAAACGCATCGCGCTTTGCCTTCACCCCGATCGCGGCACAAACCGATAACACCGTGCATGTGCCCGAAGGCTATAACTGGAAGGTTCTTGCGCGTTGGGGCGATCCGCTGTTCTCGGATGCCGACGGATATGACATCACCGGCGGTGGCCCGGTCGAAAAGTCCGACCGCGTTTTTGGCGAAAATACTGATGGCATGTTCACCTTCGATCACAATGGTCACCAACTGATCGCTATCAACCATGAATACCCGAACCGAAAAATCAACTTGCCGAAGCTGCGCGCAGGCAATCCCGGCAGCGCCGACGAGGTAAAGAAACTTCAGAACATCCAGGGCGTTACCGTGATGGAAATCACCGAGACCCCCGAGGGCTGGACCGTGGTCAAAGACAGCCCCTTCAACCGTCGTATTCACCACAACACCCCTATGAAAATCGTCGGCCCTGCCGCCGGTCACGACCTGCTCAAGACCGAGGCTGACCCGACCGGCACCACCTCGCTGGGCACGATGAACAACTGTGGTGCAGGTAAAACGCCCTGGGGCACCTACTTGACCTGCGAAGAGAACTTCAACGGCTATTTCGGCTCGACCGATGAGGCGGCCAGCTATGACCAGAAGGTCGCGGATGGCTTCGCTCGCTATGGGGTGCAGGCCGAAAGCTGGAACGGGTACGAAGGTTACGATCCGCGCTTTGACACCTCCAAGACCCCAAACGAGCCGCACCGCGTCGGCTGGATCGTCGAGATTGACCCAACCGATCCCGAAAGCACCCCGGTCAAACATACCGGGCTGGGTCGATTCAAGCATGAGAACGCAGCGGTGGCCATCGCGCCGGATGGTCGTGTCGTGGTCTATATGGGCGATGATGAGCGGGGCGAATACCTGTACAAGTTTGTCTCGAATGGCGTCTATCAACCGGGCGGCCAGACCGAAGGTTTGCTCAATGACGGAACGCTTTACGCGGCGAAGTTCAACGAGGACCAGACCGGTGAATGGCTGGCGCTGACGTCTGAAACCACCGGGATGGAACCCGCCGATATCGCTATCTTCACCCGGATGGCGGCCTCAGCAGTTGGCGGCACCACAATGGACCGTCCCGAATGGGTCGCCACCAGTCCGGTTGCGGTCGAAGCCTATTGCTGCCTGACCAACAACAAGAACCGTGGCGTAAAGCCCAACGCGGGTGGTGACGATACCTCGGCCAATCCTGCCAACCCACGCGACACCAACCATTACGGTCAGATCGTGCGCTGGCGTCCTGCGAATGATGACCATGCCGCAGACGGGTTCGAGTGGGACCTCTATGTGATGGCGGGCAACCCGACCGTGCATAGCGACGCTTATGCCGGATCAGCCAATATGAACGAAGGCAATCTGTTCAACTCGCCCGACGGCATGGCCATCGATTCGACCGGTCTGGTCTGGATTCAGACCGATGGCGATGACGACAACGAAGGGGACTTCGCGGGCAACGGCAACAACCAGATGCTGGTTGGTGACCCGGTGACAGGTGAGATCGTCCGCTTCCTGACCGGCCCAAGCGGTTGCGAGGTGACCGGCCTGACCTGGTCGGACGACCTGCGCACCATGTTCGTGGGTATCCAGCACCCTGGCGGCACCTGGCCCGATGGCGAGGGCCTGCCGCGCTCATCGATCATCGCGATCAAGCGTGACGATAACGGCATCCTCGGCTGATCCAGCCCCGAAAATTTCTGCAGCGCCGCCTTTTGAGGCGGCGTTTTGCGTTTGGCTGACAGGCACGGGCGCCAAAGCCGTTCCTGCGTATCCACTTGGTGGAACTTTGTCTTTGCGTTGCCCGTCAGACATGTATGCTCGGGCCGAGCAGAACCGGGCGGTGCAAACGCGTTCCGGACATAGAAACGACCCACCGGAACAGGGATCATGGCCGCAGAACAGGACACTTCCAACCCAGAACACGCCGCACCGGCCGAGTTCCTGACCAGATTGCTGCATCATCCGCTGACCAAAGTGGTGCTTCCGATCCTGGTCACGGGCATCGCGCTTTTTGCCCTGCATGATCTGTCCGCACGGGTAAGCTGGTCGGATGTGAAGTCCGATATCAGCGACACCCCCTGGCGTATTTTCATCGCCGCCATCGGCTGGACGGCGGTCAGCTATTTTAGCCTGTCCTTCTATGACATTTTCGCCGTGCGCAGCGTGGCCGATGGCAAGGTCCCGGCGCATATCGCGGGCATGGCCGGGGCCAGCGGCTACGCGGTGTCGAATTTCCTGGGCTTTTCCTATGTCACCGGCACCGCCGTGCGCTATCGCATCTATGCCTCGCTGGGGCTGGATCTGGAGCGGGTGGCTGGTGTCATCGCCACCTCCTGGGTGGCGTTCTGGATGGGGCTGACGCTGGTCTTGGGCATACTCATGGCGTTGCATCCACAGGGCCTGTCCTCGGTGATCCCGCTGAACGACACCGCGGAGACGCTGATCGGCGCGGTGCTGCTCTGTGGTCTGCTGTCACTGTTTGCATGGCTGGCACTGGGCGCGCGGAGGCTGGCTATCGGCGGCTTCGGCTTTGATCTGCCCGGCTTCCGTCTGGCGCTGTTGCTGACGCTGGCGGCCATCGGTGACCTGCTGGGTGTGACCATGACATTATATGTGCTGATGCCCAGCGATTTGGCGGTTGGCTTTCCCTACTTCTTCACCGTCGTCATTGCCGCCATTGCGCTGGGCGTGCTAAGCCACGCCCCCGGCGGGCTTGGCGTCTTTGAGGCAACGGTAATTGCAGGGCTGGGCGCAGCTGGCCGGTCAGATGTGTTGGCCGCGCTTGTGCTGTATCGGCTGATCTACACGCTGCTGCCCTTTGCCATCGCCTGTTGCGGCATCGCGGTGGTCTGGACCGTGGCACGGCGGCGCGCAGTCGGCTCGGCCGCAACCGTCGCCTATCGCATCGTCAAACCCATCGTTCCCATCGCTGCCGCTGCCGTGACCATGTTCGCGGGCATCATCCTGCTGGTTTCGGGCACCCTGCCCGCCGACAATGAAAGCATGCGCATCCTGCGCGCCGTGCTGCCGCTGTCGCTGGTTGAGGCCTCGCATCTGATCGGCAGCATCACCGGGCTGCTCTTGATCCTGATTTCGCGCGGGCTTTATCGTAAGCTCTACCGGGCCTGGGTGGTGGCGATGATCCTGATGGGCGTGGGCTTTGTCGCCTCGCTCAGCAAGGGGCTGGACGTGCGCGAGGCGCTCAGCATGCTGCTGACCATCGGCTTTCTCGGCCTCTTTCGCGGGGCCTTTTACCGCGTGGCCGGGGCCTCGATCTTCCGGCTGAACGTGCCGTGGTTTGTCAGCATCGTGGCGCTGCTGGCGGCGGTGTTTTGGCTGGGGCTCTTTGCCTATTCCCATGTCGAATACCAAAGCGATCTGTGGTGGGACTTCGCCTGGAACGCCGATGCCTCGCGCTTCCTGCGCTCCAGCCTTGTGGTGGCGCTAATCCTGGCCGCTATCGCGCTGAACTCGCTGCTCAGCCAGCGGGTACCCGATCAACGCAACTTCGAGGTGCCGCAGGTGGTGCATGATCTGGCGATGGCCAGCGAGGATACCGAGGCGCTGATTTGCCTGACCGGCGACAAGCAATTCCTGATCGCCGAGGATGAGAACGCCTTTCTGGCTTATGCCGATACCGGTAGCTCGCTCATCAGCAAGGGCGAGCCGGTGGGCGATGAGGACGCGGGCAAGCAACTGATCTGGCAGTTGCGCGAAAAGGCCGACAAGGAGGGCAAACGCTGCGCCTTCTACAGCGTCTCGCCCCGCTACCTGCCCACCTTCCTCGATCTGGGCCTCTCGATCCTGAAAATCGGCGAGGTGGCGCGTGCCGACCTGACCGGCTTCACGCTGGACGGCAAACCCCGCAAAGGCTTCCGCCAGGCCCGGAACCGCGCCGAGCGCGAAGGCTATATGTTCGAAATCATCCCCAAGGATGAGCTGCAACCCGCCCTGCCCGAGCTGAAAGAGGTCTCGGACAAATGGCTGACCAACAAACAGGGCGAAGAGAAAGGCTTCTCACTGGGTGGCTTCAGCGAGGCGTATTTGCTGAATTTCGACCATGCCGTGCTGCGCGATGGTGAGAGCGGCAAGATCGTGGCCTTTGCCAACCTGTTTCAGGGCGCGAACAAAAGCGAATTGTCGCTGGACCTGATGCGCTATGACCCCGAGAGCCCCAGTTTCATCATGGATGCGCTGTTCGCTGAAATGATGCTGTGGGGCGCGGAACAGGGCTTTCACTGGTTCTCGTTGGGCGCCGCGCCCTTTTCTGGGATTGAAAACCGCCAGTTGGCCTCGCTCTGGAACCGGATCGGTGGCTTTGTCTATGAACATGGCGAGCAGTTCTATCACTTCGAGGGGCTGCGGTCCTTCAAGCAGAAATTCGACCCGGTCTGGAGCCCGAACTATCTGGCCAGCCCCGGCGGTCTGGCAGCCCCCCGCATCCTTTATGAGATCAACGTGCTGGTCTCGGGCGGGCTGCGGGGCCTGACGAAGTAGGAGCATGCGCCGATGATCGACAGTTACCGCGAACATGCCGCAAACGAGCGGACCTTTCTGGCCTGGGTCCGTACGGTCATCGCGATTGTGGGCTTCGGCCTTGTGGCGACGCGGATGAATGACGAACCGGTGACGATCTGGACCGAAACGCTGATGATGGTGGCGGGCGCACTGGTGCTGCTGCTGGCTTATGTGCGGATGCGGCGCATGCATCACCGGATCAGAAGTGACAAGGCCACGGACGACTACGAAGACACCGCCGACATCATGCTGTTGGTGCTCGTCGGGTCACTTTTTGCGCTGCTCGGGGCATTTGTGCTGCACGTCTCCTGATAGCGGTTTGCGCCCAGACGCGTCGTGCGCGACGAAAAACGCAAAACCGTCACCTACAAAGCGCCGCGCAACAGATCAATGCGAGGGTTTTCGCTCAGCTTTCGGCGGGCGCCCCAGCGCCCGCCTGTTCAGATGCTAGGGATCAGAAGCCGTCCGTTAGATCGGGTCATCGATCGGGCATGTCATCGAAGAAGGCAGCGGAAATGTTACCGTTACACAGAAAAAGGTTGTGCCGCCCTGCGCAGTACACAGCTCGGCGTCAGAGATTTCACGCTGTTTGGGGGCTGCCGGAATATGAAGATACTTCGTATCGGCGGTATCCTGCACCACCTTGATCTCGATATCAGCGGGCAGTTCACCGACGACATCCTCGATCGCCGCTCTTGGATCGGTTTTCAGACGGGCATTGAACGCCTCGTCAGCCCAGGCGCGCTCATAGATGGCGCTAAGTTGGTCTGCGCCTCTCCGTTTGTGCGCGATGGTCATAGCTTTGCTCCTCTCCTTATACCCCGCGCGGGAGAAGCCCCGCTTGAGACGCCGCTAGGCTCATTGAGCTAGGAGCGGAAGCTGCACCCCGGATGAGCAGACCGTTAAGAATGGCTCATGCCGCCGGAACACTCGAAAATGCGTGCCTGCTGAGCATTGCGATTCAGAACTGGCCGCTTGCCCCCAAGGCCCGGAACTTGACCGGTTCTGACTGGCACGCGGCGCCGCGCCTTTTGAGGGCGACCCCGATCTGCGCCGCAACCGCCCGCAACGCCGGGATCAGAACTTTAGCTTTCTTAACCAACGCTTCATCAACGACGCAGCTTGCCAGCCTAGCTTTATATCAGAAAGCCGATTTCCCGGGGCAGATCCCGGCGCGGCCCAATCTGAGAGGAAGGCACGGATGACTGACACACATCAGAAAAGTAGCGAGAAACTCGCCGCGATTTATGAGCGCGCCTGGACTGACAAAGCCTTCAGCGCGCGCCTTGAGAGCGACCCGAAGGCGGCGATTGAGGAAATTGTCGGCGAACTGCCCCAGAACATGGAGTTCAAGGTGGTGCGAGACACGGCGGACAGGAAATACCTGCACATCCCAGCGGCACCCACGCAGGGTGAGGTCTCTGACAATGATCTGGTTGGTGCGACGGGCGGCAGTACGCAATTCTGCCAAACCCAGTCCATCAGCGGGCTGACCTGCACGGTCACGCTCCCACCCAATATTACGATCACATTTGTCCCCTAACGCGGTGGATGTGTAAAGGCTGGCGTCTTGAACGCCCAAACACACGAAGATAGACTGCTCGACTTCGTCGCCTACATCGCGAATGGCTAGTCTGCTCGTCGCGTGGGAGCGGAATAACTTCCGCTCACAGCTCGGGCTCAATGCGGCCAACCGGTGATGTCTCCCCGAGAACGGTCAGAAGGTCTCTGTGTTTCCCTCCTTCATCCGTACGGATGCGGATCGCAAAAAATATGCCGTGGATTCGAGAGAATACGCTAGTATTGCAATATTTTTAATCAAGTTTGGTGGGAGGAACACATGGCTACTTATATTGTTACCGGAAATTATACCGCTCAGGCGATCCAAGGCATGATGGCGAATCCATCTGATCGGGCTGCCGCTGTTAAGCCCTTGGTTGAGGCGGTTGGCGGTAAGGTGATTGCCTACTATGCCACGACAGGTGAAACTGATTTCCTAATGATCTGCGAAGCGGCAGATGGGGAAGATATAGTGCCCGCACTAATGGTCGCGGGGGCGACTGGCACCGTGTCCAACATGAAAACGGTTCGCGGATATTCCAGCGAAGAGTTCATGGAAGCGCAGAGAAAGGCAGGAGGGCTCGCCGCCAAGTTCAAACCGGCCGGCTAAGGCCCTCATCAGGCTTGAAAATGCCGTGATCGGGCGGAGCCCGTCGGGTCTTTGCGTGTCGCGGTTCACGCTGTGGAAACCCCGCTTCATTGCCCGTATCGAGTCAGGGCGGTGGCAGGGTGGCCTGAGCCGAGTTTCCGGCGATGTTTGACCGACAGCTTCGCCGGAACAGTCTATTCCTTCCGGGTCAGCAACACCGCCATGGCGATGTAGTTGAACGGGTAGCGCTCGGGCGTCTCGCAGACGCGCTGTTCGGCGCGGGCGTAGATATAGCGCAAAAGGCCTTCCAGATCCGCGCTGTCAGCAAGGTTCAAACGTAGCGACGTCTCGGTGAAGGCGCGGAAGAAATCGGTATAGGCCTTTGCATAGGTCGCCACATCGCCGTTTTGTTGGAAAGCGTCGACAAAAGAAACAGGGATCTCGTAGAGTTCGGATCGCTCCCGCATGAACAGGGTGTTCAGATCCGAATTGCTGTCCTCAAACGGGGCAAGGACCTCGTCGAGCCTGCGCATATAGACCGGCTGGTAATAGCGCGCGTAAGCCTCCTGCGTCAGCATCCCGGCCTTCAGCGCGTCCAGCACCGCGTCGTTGAGCACATCATAGATGCCGTCACAGGTGCGCAAGGTTTCGCCCGCACCAAACACCTCGATCAACAGTTTGCCGCCCGGAACAAGTTCAGCTGCGCGGGCGCGGGCAAAGCTGCGCAGATCGGCATCAGCCTGCTGCGCAAAGGCGGCCCGCTCTGCCGTGCTGACATGACCGACGGGGTTCAGGGCGCTGGGGCCGTTGGCCAGAATGTATCCCGGCAGGCGGTCGAGCGGCCTGCGGCTGAGAAACCCGATGGCGTTGAATGTCATCGCCATCTGCACCGAGGCGGGTGGCAGCAACTGCCGGAACATGGTGCCCGCCACGGCCGAGGAATAGACATGGTCATCCGCAAAGGCGCTGCCAGCCTCCGGGTTCAGCAGGGCAAACAGGTCTGTGAAGTCATTGGTCGGCAGATCGCTGTGAATGGTCCGGATCGGCCGCTCGCTGCGGGTCCTGAGCGCCGTCACCAGGTGCTGCATCACCGCGACGGAATTGCGGCCCTCGGAACAGCCGAAATCGGCCAGCGTGATCACCCCGCGATCGGGCAGGTCCAGCGCGGCGGCAGCCTCTTCCAGCCAAGGCAGCACATGCGCCGTGGCCTCCCATTGCGGGGCGGAATGGCCGTCATAAAAGCCGTGCCCGACCATCCCCTTGGTGACTTGCATGCGCGCGCGCTCCGTTACCGAATGCTGGCCCCTTCCGGATCCTGGCTCAGCAGATCGCCCCAATCGGTGCGATAGGACATCTCGGCCAGCACGTCTGAGGGCAGGAATTCGCGCCCCTGCCGGATTTGCCATCCGCCGCCCAGCCCCTTGTAGATCGCGACCAGATTGTTCGACACCGCCGCCCGCGCCTGGATCAGATCGGCATCGGCGCGCAAGGCCGCTGACAGCGCATCGATCACGCGGGAATAATCCTGCGTCCCGCCCTGATACTGATCGATGGCGATCTCGACCGAGCGGTCCGAGGCCTTGACGCTCTGGTCATAAAAGCCCACCTGTTTGCGTGCCTGCGTATAGCCGACCATCGCATTCTCGACCTCGGAATACGCTGTGACCACGGTGTTCTGGTAATTCGCGATCAGTTCCTGATAGGCGGCGTCCTGGGCGCGGACATTGTCCTTGATCCGGCCATAGTTCAGCACGTTCCAGACCACGCCCGCACTGGCCAGACTGGTGGTGCCGGAACTGTTGAACAGGTTCTGATTTGCCGAGGCCTGCAGCCCGATCGAGCCCGACAGGATGAACTGCGGATAGAGATCGGCCATGGCGATCCCGACCTGTGCGGATTGCGCGGCGGCCTCAAGCTCGGCGGCGCGGATATCGGGACGGCGGCGCAGCAATTCGGCCGGAACACCGACGGAAACAATGTTCGAACGCGCCGCCGGGATGCGCCCGGTGCCCAGCAGCGAGGTCATTTTCGACGGGGTCGTGCCCAGCAGTACGGCCAACGCATTCTTGGCCTGCTGCAGATCGCTTTCCACCTGCGGCACCAGCGCCTTGGTGTTGTTGAGCAGCGTCAGCGATTCCTGCACGTCCAACTCGGTCGTCACCCCGTTATTGAACCGGATCTGGGCGATATCGGCCGCCTCTTGCTGCAGCTTGATATTGGTCTGCGCGACGCGGAGCGTTTCCTGCAGGGCGCGGATGTTGATATAGACCGCGGCAACGTCCCCGGTCAGTGTCACCAGAGCGTCGTCATAATTGGCAACCTGCGCGGCGAGGTTGGCCTTGCCCGATTGCACGCCACGCCGTTGCGCACCCCAGACATCGGCCTCCCATGTTGCATCGAACCCGATCTGGTTGGTGGTGAAATCCGTATCAAACGGCACCACCTCACGAATTTCACGGATCGGATCGAGGTTCTCGCTGATCACCCGGCGCGAGGCCGATCCGCCCACCGCCTGCGATTGCGGAAACAGCTCGCCATAGGCGATACCGAGCTGCGCGCGCGCTTGCAGCACGCGTGCGCCTGCGATCTGCAACGAAAGGTTCTGGGCGTAAGCTTGGCGAATCAACTTGTTCAGGGTCGGGTCATTGAAGTTCTTCCACCACTCCACAACCGGTTCGCTGCGCGCGGTCAGGCCCGAGCTTTGGCTGGCGCTGGGGCTGTTGGCCTCGATCCATTGATTCATCACGGGCGAGTTCGGGCGCACAAAATCAGGACCAAGCGGCGCGCAGGCGGCCAACGCACCCGCCGCACAGAGCGTCATCAATCTGCCGATACTCTTTCTGCCCCTGCCTGTCATGCCCTGCCCGCCTTGTCTTTTTTGGCCTTAGATGTTGAGCGGCCTGATGAAGTTCGCGAAGGAATAAATCCGCATGTTGATACGTCGGAGAAACTCGAAACTCTGCCCCTTGCCGGTATAGATCGCCACTGCCGCGTGTCCGCCTGCCGGAAAGGTATGCCCCTCGGGCACATCCACCTTGATCTGCACCGCGATATGGCCGGGCGCCTTGGGCAGCACAAAGCCGGGCAAGCGGCCCGAAGGCAGGTATTGCCCCTGCCGGGTGGCCCACCAGACCGCTTCGACCTCACCGTTCAGGATCTCACCGGGGTAAATATCCAGCGCCACCTCGACCGGCTGGCCCGGCTCGACGAATTTCAGGTTCTGCTGGCGATAAGAGGCGAGAATATATGGGGCTTCATCCAGGACAAAGCTGGCAATCGCGCCCAGGCGAATCTCACCCACCACAAGGCCAGGCTTTGCCTGTTGCGAGACGATCATGCCGTCGGCGGGCGCGTAGATCGTGGTGTTGTCCATAAAATACTGGGCCTCGGCCAGTTGCGCGCGCGCTTCGGCCACCCCGGTATTGACGCCGTCGATTTGCGAGCCTTGCCCCAGCTTGGCCTTGACCAGATTGGCTTCGGCTTCGTGAACACTTGCGGTATCCTCGATCACCTGCTCGTTCCAGCGGTCTAGTTCTTCCTGACGGGCACCGCCCTGCGGCACAAGGTTCTGATAGCGGGCCTGCTGGGTCTGGGCATAGCTGAGCTGCGCCTTGGCGCGCACCACCGCTTCGCTGGCGGCGATCACGTCCTGCTCCAGCACTTTGGCGTTCTGTTCGGCGGCGGCCAGTTGCGCCTGTGCCAAAGCCAGTTGCTGCGAAAAAATTGTATCGTCGAATTTATAAAGCGGCTCGCCCTTCTTGACCGGCTGGTTCGGGGTGACCAAAACCTCAGACAGCAATGTCGGTTGGGTCAGGCGCGGCACAATCTGGATGGTCGAACGCACCACATGGCTGTCGATCGACATCGGTTGGAAAAAGCGCAGCGCCACCAGAAAGATCAGCAGCAGATGTGCACCGACCCAGAAGGAAACGATGCCCCAGGCGATATTGAACTTCAGCCATTGCGCCTTGAAGAAGACGAACCAGACGAAAATGATGTAAAAGAGCGTGATGCAGAGTGCGACGAACATATCCGGTTAGCTTTCCCTAGCTCTTTGCACTGTCATCCGGCGCGGCATGATTGTCGCCTGCCTCGCTGTATTCTTCACTAACCTCGCCGCCCAATCTCTTGATTTCCTTTCGGATATTCTTTTTCTCATCTTCGGGCATCCGGCGCAGATCAACCGTTACCCCATCATGGAAGGCCCACATGAAGGCATGAACCCAGGGCACAACGGCCAAAAATCCCATCCAGCCCATGATCTTGACCGCTTCGGCATGGGGATGGTTGCGCTTGATCGCGATGCGGCCCGGCAGGCCCATCAGGAACAGGAACAGCCCCATCACCGCTGCCAGGATCAGGATCAGCGCTAAAAAAGTCAGGTAATCGTAGCGTTCAAGCGGTGCGCCAAGCAGCCCCATGGCATCCCTCCGGTTTTGCAGCGGCGCGGGTCAGCTGCCGCTTTCCAGTTCGTTCAGCAGGTTTCGTTCTGCCGGCAGAACAACCCAAGACATCCTGCGACGTTGTCACCGGCACATCTATTGACAAAGAAGTTATCATGCCCTCGATCAACCTCCTGCGTGGCTTGTATGCCATCGTCTTTTGCAGAACTGTGTCACCCGAGGGTTGTCTTGGCAAGCGTGGCGACCGGCTTTCGGTCATTTCCGTTGTACCAGATCAATGGGTTTTGGGCTCGGGCTCTGCCTCCTGTGGCGCGTTCTCAGTTGCACTTACAGGGATTATCCAAAAGCTGAGGAGTGCAGCCAGAAGGCTGACCAGCGTGATAAAGACTATCGCCCAGGCCACCTCTGCCGAATGGGCGACTGCGGCCAGCGCGGCGGAAATGGCGACAATTGCGATCCGGGCCAGGCTGGTAGAAACCGCCTTCGCCGCAACGCGCTGTTCTTTCGGGGCCACCTCCATGAAATAGAGCGAACGGGCACCACCCAGCCCCGTCACCGCGATTGTCACCAGAAACAGTGAAACCGCATGCACATGGATGTCATGGTCTATGCCCGCGTAGTGCAGCGCCACCAAGGCGCAACCGGTCACTGCAACCATCAGCGCCGCCACCGCCATCACCAGCTTCAGCGAAAAACCGTTCAGCACCCGCCAGAGCGGTGTCGCCACAAGAACGGCCGCTGCGGAAGAGATGATCAGAGCAGTCAGACCCTTGGCCGAGCTGTGATGCGCCTCGGCCGCGATCAGCGCAAAAAACGGCACTGACAGGCCGACCACCACAAAAGACAGCCGGATGACCATGAACCGGCGAAACCAGGGCTCGACAAACAAGTCGCACGCACGGATCAGAAAGCCGGTTGGCGCCCACGGTTTGCGATCACCCGGCGTAGGCGCAGCCCCTGCAGAGATCGCAGTTTCCCGAAAAGCCAACATTGAGACCGCCGAAAGGACAAAACACAGCACCCCGAGGATCACCACGGTGGAATGCCGTGACAGCGCGGGCGCGTCCTGCATCAGTTGATGGACCAGCAGAACCAGCGCAATGGTTCCTGCCCCGCCGATCGCCTTCTGCACATAGCTGACCTGCATGCGGCTCCGCCTGTCCATATTGTCGCTGACGAAATCGACGATCAGCATCGCCTTGATTTCCTCAAGCACGCCGATCATGAAAATCGCGATGACAAAGGCGGCGATCGTGGCCGTGCGGTCGCCCTGCAAAGTGACGACAACAACAAGCAGGAAGCAGACCGCCACCGCGATATCCATACAGATGATCGCGCCCTTCTTCCTGGATAGCCGCGCGATGCTGTCTGAGGCAAAGATATCGGCCAGTGTGCCGGCCCCGTGCCTGATCGTCACCAGAAGCCCGGCCAGAAACATCGGCAGATCAAGCGAGATCGCCAGAAAGGCCAGCACGATCGAGGGGCTGGCCATCGACCAGGCCATCATGTTGAACGCGCCCTGCCCCGCAAGGATCGGCACGTTCCGACGCGCAACCGCCGCGCTGTTTTTCTGGGTGGTGTCCTGCTGGGTGGTCATCGGCTGCGCTTGGCTTTCGGGGCGGGGTTGAGCGAGCATAAAAACAAGGCCCCGCAAAGGGCAACGCAATTTCGGCCCGATGCGCACGGAGCGCGCGCATAAGCGGTATTCCGTCCACAACTGTAATTGGGGATTTGCTTCACCTTTAATTTTATATATTCATGAATTATGGAATCAATGCTACTCAATCGCCTCTCTGCCCTGAGTCATCCGCAGCGGATGGCCATCTTTCGGCTGCTGGTCCGCCGCTGTCCGGATGAGGTGCCAGCCGGAGAGATTGCGCGTGTTTTGGGCCTGAAAGCCAGCACAGCCTCGGTGTATCTCTCGGCGCTCAGCCAATGCGGGCTGATCCGGCAAAGCCGCCGTGGCACCTCGGTCCTCTATCGGATGAACCTCGATGCGGCGCAAAGCGTTGTGTCGGACCTTTTTCAGGATTGTTGCAGGGGTCGCCCCGACCTCTGCCCGCCCAGTTTCACCGACCCAGTTGCAAGGAGTCAGACCATGCGTGACAAGACCTTCAATGTCCTTTTCATCTGCACTGGAAACTCCGCCAGATCGGTCTTTGCCGAGGCGATCCTGCGGCACGAGGCCGGCGACAGGTTCACCGCCTATTCGGCAGGGACACAGCCCCGTTCGGAACTGAACCTATATGCGATCGAGATGCTGAAAAGCCGGGGTATCGACACCTCTGCCCTGCGCGCCAAAAATATCGCCGAGTTCCAGGGGCCCGATGCACCGCCGCTCGATTTTGTCTTCACGGTCTGCGATCTGGCCGCAAACGAGGACTGCCCGGCCTGGACCGGTCAGCCGATCTCGGCCCATTGGGGTCTGCCCGACCCGGTGAAAGCCACCGGGACCGAGGCCGAAAAACGGCTTGCGTTCCAGCAGACCTATGGCGCGATGCATAACCGGATCAAAGCCTTTGCAGCGCTGCCTCTGGGCACGCTCGACCGCGCGTCGCTGCAAAGACATGTCGATGACATTGGAAGGACATCGGAAACCGTATGACAACTTACGCACTTAATGGCCTGGGCCGGATGGGAAAATTGGCGCTGCGCCCGTTGCTGGAACGTGGCGCAAAGATCGCTTTCGTGAATGATGCGGTGGGCGATCCGCATATGCATGCCCATCTGCTGGAATTCGACACCGTCCATGGCCGCTGGCCTGCCGCGTTTTCGGCCACTGATAACAGCATCACCATTGACGGCACGACCATCCCGGCGCTCTCCACGCGAAAGCTGGAGGATCTGCCGCTGGACGGGGTCGATGTGGTGATCGACTGCACCGGGGCTTTCAAAAGTGAGGCCGCGCTCGCCCCCTATTTCGCAGCAGGCGTGCAGAAGGTCGTCGTCTCCGCCCCGGTCAAGGACGAGGGCGTTGCCAATATCGTCTATGGCGTGAACCATGACATCTACGACCCGCAGGCGCACCGGATCGTCACGGCGGCAAGCTGCACCACCAATTGCCTCGCGCCGGTGGTGAAGGTCATCCATGAGGGGCTGGGCATCAAACATGGCTCGATCACCACGATCCATGACGTGACCAACACCCAGACCATCGTGGACCGGCCCGCCAAGGACCTGCGCCGCGCGCGCTCGGCGCTGAACGCGCTGATCCCGACCACAACCGGGTCGGCCACCGCGATCACGCTGATCTATCCCGAACTGACCGGCAAGCTGAACGGCCATGCGGTGCGGGTGCCCCTGCTGAATGCCTCGCTCACCGATTGTGTGTTCGAAGTGGCCCGCGAAACCAGCGCTGACGAGGTCAACGCGCTGTTCAAAGCGGCCGCCGAAGGCCCGCTAAACGGCATCCTGGGCTATGAAACCCGCCCGCTGGTTTCGACCGACTACACCAATGATCCACGCTCCTCGATCATCGATGCACCCTCGACCATGGTGGTGAACGGCACGCAGGTGAAAGTCTATGCCTGGTATGACAATGAATGGGGCTATGCGAACCGGCTGGTGGATGTGGCGCTCATGGTGGGTAAATCCTTATGAGCAAGCCTGAAGGCATGGCGGCTTATATCGCCGTGACAGCGGCCTATTGGGCCTTCATGCTAACCGATGGCGCCTTGCGGATGTTGGTGCTGCTGCATTTCAACACACTGGGCTTTTCGCCGATCCAGCTGGCTTATCTGTTCGTGCTCTATGAGATCGCGGGCGTGGTCACCAACCTGTCTGCAGGCTGGATCGCGGCGCGGTTCGGGCTGACCAGCACGCTCTATGCCGGTCTTGCCCTGCAGGTGGTGGCGCTGCTGGCGCTGTCGATGCTCGACCCGGCCTGGACAGTCGCCGCCTCGGTGGTGTTTGTGATGCTGGTGCAGGGGCTGTCCGGCGTGGCCAAGGACCTCGCCAAGATGAGTTCCAAAAGCGCGGTGAAGCTGCTGGCCCCGACCGAGGGGGCGGGCCTGTTTCGCTGGGTGGCGCTGCTGACAGGATCAAAGAACGCGGTGAAAGGTCTCGGCTTCCTGCTGGGGGCTGGCGCCCTCGGGCTGATCGGCTTTGTCCCGTCGGTGCTGAGCATGGCGGCTATTCTGGCCGTGATCCTGGTGGTTTTGCTGTTCCGGATGCCCTCGGGCCTGCCAACCGGCAGGAAAGGTGCGAAGTTCAAAGAGGTCTTTTCCAAGAACCGCAATGTGAACTGGCTAAGCCTAGCGCGGGTCTTCCTGTTTGGCGCGCGCGATGTCTGGTTCGTGGTGGGCATCCCGATCTATTTCTACGCGGTGCTCTCGGACGGCACGCCCGAGGGCAACCGCGCGGCGTTCTTCATGGTCGGCACGTTCATGGCGCTCTGGATCATCCTCTACGGCGCTGTGCAGGCCAGCGCGCCAAAGCTGCTGCGCGCGCGCGACCGCAGCGAGGCAGAGATCGTCGCCGGGGCCCGGTTCTGGGTCGGACTCTTGTTCTTCGTGCCGCTCCTGCTGGCCGCTCTGGCTTGGCTCGCCGCAACACCCGCCCTGTGGCTGACCATCTGCCTCATTCTCGGTTTGCTGGCCTTCGGCGCGCTTTTTGCGCTGAATTCCTCGCTGCATTCCTACCTGATCCTCGCCTTCACCAGTTCCGAGCGCGTGACGATGGATGTGGGGTTCTATTACATGGCAAATGCAGCTGGTCGATTGCTGGGCACGGTTCTGTCCGGGCTGAGCTACCAGTTCGGCGGATTACCGTTGTGTTTGGGAATCGCGGCGCTGATGATTGCACTAACCTGGCTGAGCTTGGGCAACCTGTCGATGCAAGGCAATTCGAGAGACCTGCCCTCAGCGTATTAGAACTGACCCGTGCTATTGCGGTATCTCGCAAAATGAGAGTGCCATTGCGACCAAGAATAAGGGTTTGTGAAGGTATTGCAGCAACGGGTTTAAACAATGGCAAGATGAGCGCCACGCTCCAAACAACTCCTCTCTGAACGCAACCCCGTATTCTGAAGAACAGAGTAACCCCAGATTAAGTTGCTCAGGCGGTGCATTGACTGAAACAGTTCATGGCTATGTAGTAGTTTGAGTGACCTAGCCATAAGCGGGGAATTGTTATGAAACGACTATCTATCGCCATAATGGCAGTGCTTGTTTTTCCGCTGCTAGCTAACTTAGCACACGCGAAAACGCAGGGTTTTACCACAACCTCGGCCCACATGCGGGCTGGGCCAGGGATCAGTTACCCGGTTGTCGCGACGTTGCCTCAGGATGCAACGATCGAAATCTACGGGTGTCAAACGGGTTATAGCTGGTGTGATGTGTCGTGGAACGCTGCACGTGGTTGGATTTCATCCAACTACATTCTGACAGACAGAGACGGCAAGAAATCAGTTCTGACACCAGTACTCGCCGCAGAAATCGGTATTGCGATCATCGAATTCAATCAGGCCTACTGGAATAACCACTACGAGCGGTACCCGTGGTATGCCGATTGGAACCGCTACTACCACCCCTACCATCCGGCTCCTGGGCCCTATTGTTACCATGCACCGCAGGATCCGGCTTGCCACTATGCTTACCACAACGCCACTCACCCACTGTATCATCCTGCTCCACACTATCACTCACATGATCACAGCGCTCCGTACCACCAGCCTCATGGTGCCTATGGTCATCACCATTATCATTCGCATCCCGGATCACACCAAGTCGGCGCTCCACATGGCGGGCATGGCGCTCCACATGGCGGGCATGGCGGTTCGCATGGCGGGCACGGCGGTTCGCATGGCGGGCACGGCGGTTCGCATGGCGGGCACGGTTCGCATCACTGACAAAATTGTCGAGGCGATCTACCGATCAGATCCAAACGGTGCACCTCTTGCAGTGTTAACACCTTATCCTGCAGGGTATTGTGGATAGTACCTTCTGACTTCGATCGCTTGCTCGCTATTCCAATCCTCCGAGTTCCTAGTCGTATCGATGGACCACCTCAAAGATGAGGATCGGCATTATAGGCGAAACCACCTGCAAGTCGGATCGTCGATCTGAGGTTTTCAGTACGGTTGGCGACCTGTCAAAAAAAGGGATTTCAGCCCCCAAATTGTACCCTGTCATTCAGAGCATCAGGTCTTGATATACCACAACAATGTTTGATGGCGGAGAGACAGGGATTCGAACCCTGGAGACGGTTTCCCGCCTACACACTTTCCAGGCGTGCGCCTTCGACCACTCGGCCACCTCTCCGGTAGGCGTGACTTATGCGAATTCGATCGGGGAACGCAAGAGCCAATCAGAAAATGCGAAAGCTCGCGACAAAAGGGAGATGGTCCGAGACCTCGTCCTTGAATGCCTCGCGCCCCATATTCATGGTCCAGTGCATCGGAAACAGCCGCAAACTGCCCCGCACATAGTCGGTGGCGAAGGTGCGCGAGACCGCAAAACCGTCCAGTAGATTGGCCCGGCCCTTGCTCAGAATATGCGAAAACCGGTCCTGCAAATCCCAGCACGAGACAAAATCCATCAGGTCATCCCCACCCAGATGGTGGAAATTGCTGACATCCTGGCCGGGGATCATATTGAAATCCCCCATCAGCAGGATCGTGCGCTGCGTCAGTCCGGGCGTTTGTCGAATGCGGGCGATCTCTGCCCCGATGATCCTGCACTGGCTGTCGCGAATCTGCTGCTCGGGACGGTCCCGGCCCGATTTCAGATGCACGGCGATCAGCTTGGCCTTGAAACGGCCCACCGAGACATCGACAACCACCGCCTGACGCCCGCCGGGGTCATCGCCCTCGGAGCCATCGATCAGCTGCGGATCGGAAACCTCCAGCTCGGGTTTGTGCAGAAATCCGATATGGATATTGCCGTTGGGCTGGGCGATGATCTTTTTCTCGTAGGTCAGGCCGAACTCCGCCAGCGCCACTGCAAGTCGGTCGATATGCTCAATCGGGCTGACCTCGACCAGGGTGATCAGCTCTGCGTCCAACAGCGCCAATCCTTCTGCCTGCTTTTGAACGCGCTCACTACTCGCCGGGATACCAAGGGCCTGATTGAACGGGTTGAACCCCGCGAGGTTCCAGACCGCGATCCTGGCCAAGCTGTGTTGAAATGACGCCACGGGCGATCCTCCCTTGCTCCGATCCAAGCTTAGCAGAGAATTGTGACGATTGCGCTGTCGCCAGTGCGGCTGTCCGATCGGGACCAGATCAGTAGTCCCCGTCGGGATCGCCATCCATGTCTGCTTCGGTCAGGCCTGCCGGTTTTGTCGAAGCTGGCGTTGCAGGTGCTGCGGCTGCTGGCGTTGGGCGCGCCTGCCCCTGCAGCGTCTCGGGGTTGCGCAGCCAGACATCGCGCTGTGCGAACGGGATCTCGATCTCTTCTTCGGTGAAGCGGCGGTTGATCTCGTGATTCATGTCGGATTTCACCGACAGCACCCAGTTCACATCCCTCAGAATCGCGCGGATTTCGAAATCCAGAGAATCCGCGCCAAAGCCCTGGAACACGATGCTGGGCGCGGGGTTGGCCAGCACCATCGGATGGGCATTGGCGATCTCGCCCAGAATGGTCTCGACCTTGCGGGTATCTGTGCCATAGGCCACGCCCACCGGCACGATCACCCTGCCCACGGTGTTGCCGCGCGTATAGTTGGTGACCGACTGGCTGATCAGGTCCGAGTTCGGCACGATCACATCGGTGCGGTCGAAGGTTTCGATCCGTGTCGAGCGCACCGAGATGTCGCGCACATAACCCATCTGTCCGTTCACATCGATCCAATCGCCCTTGCTGATCGGACGTTCGATCAGCAGGATAATGCCGGACACGAAATTCGACACGATGGTCTGCAGGCCGAAACCGATACCGACCGACAAGGCACCAGCCACGATGGCCAGAGAGGACAGGTTGATTCCGGCGCTGGTCACCGCGATCACCGCCGCCAATGCGATCCCGATATAGCCGGTGCCCGCGACGATAGCGTTCTGCGCGCCGGGGTCGAACTTGGTCTTGGGCAAAAGCGAGTTGCGTAACCCGCCCTGCAACAGCCGCGTGATCGTGTAGCCCGCGACAAACACCGCAGCGAAGGTGATGAAGGTGCCCGGCGAAACCTCGATACCACCCAGGCTTACGCCCTGCTTCGCACGGCTCCAGAACTCCAGCAGATCAGTCTCGCGCGCGCCCCAGAACAGCGCCAGAAGGGGTAGCGAACAGATCACAAGGACAAAGCCCGCGATGACCGAGAACAGCGAATCCCGCCCTGCCTCGCCCTTTCCGGTCAGCCAGCCATAAAGGTTGCCCAGAAACCGCTGCAAGATCACGATAATCGACAGCAGCGCCAGGGTCTTGATCGCCGGAAAGATGATCGACTCGGCAGCCGTCACATAGCCCAGGGCGGCGGCCACCGCCGACAACACACCCAGTATCATCAAGAGCCGCCGGACCTGACGCGCGAACTTCGAGAACCCGGCGCGGCGCGGGCTCTCTTCCTGTTCGGAATCTGCATCATCCGCGCGCAGAGGACCGGTCCGATACAGCCTGAGCAGCACAAGCGCGGACAGGACGATGACCGGGAACGTGACCACCGCCCGCGTAGAATCGGGGACATTCTCGATCCGCTGGAACAGCTGTACCAGGTCAAAGAGGATCAACATGACGGCCAGCAGATCGATCACGATCCGCAATTCAGCCATGCGTACCCGGCTGAGAAGCGGCTTCTTGTCTTCTTCGCGGATCACGAAAAGCTGTCGGCCAATCCAGTCGAAACAGAAGAAGATCGCGGCCCAGTTGGGAACCTGATCCAGCAACAACTGCCCCCTGACCCCAACGATACCACTGGTTGAAGCGGCAGAAGCCAGCAGGACAACACCCAGCCAGGGCAGGAAAATCCGCGACAGAGACACCAGAAAGGACCAGACACCGCTGCCGTTGCCACCGAAGGTTCGCAGGTAATCCCCCAGCCGCTCGGACCATCTGCGTCCGCGCGCGATCAGGATCAACCCGAACCCGGTCAGCAGGACGATTGTGGGCAATTGCTGGCGGATCTCGGTGCGCACCACATCCGTCTTCAGATTCGAGATAATCTCGTTCCCGAGGCTGCGCAGCGCCTGATCCACATCCGCACCCGCCGCTGGCCAAAGCTCGGGGTTGAGTGGAGACGGACCGCGCGTCGCAAATTCCTTGGTCTGACGCTGACGAATAAGTCGGTCGATCTCGGAGATCAGGCCATTGGCACGGTTATAGGCTTCCTCGGAAATGATCCGCGGCACCCGCAACGCATCAAGTTGGTCCTGAAGATGTTCGCGCAGCGTGGCGATATCCTCGGGCTCGTCAGTGCCTTCCTCGGGCTTGGCGCCAAGCGCCTCCAGCTGGCTTTGCAGGGTCTTGATACGATCCGAATTGCTGCCCCGCACTTCGTTGAAGATAGAGCGATAAGAATCCAGCTCGGTGCGCAGGTTCTCCAGCGCGGCATCAGACGCGCGGCCTGCGTTCACCGCATCCTCGGCCCTGTCGGCGGTCTTGAGCCAGTCCTGATAATATTGCTTCTGCTCAATGGAAAGCTGCGCCGACGCAGCGCCCGCTGCGACGAGCAGCAAAACCGCCAGCCCCGCAGCAAGAAACCATTGCAGGGCTCTCATGTCAGACGTCCTCGAAGACGCCTGGGATCGAGCGCGGAGCCTCCGTCATCCAGCCCGGCACCGGCAGGTCCTTGCTGCGCAGGAAATCGGGATTGAAGAGCTTGGACTGATACCGCGTCCCGTAATCGCAGAGCACCGTGACAATCGTGTGCCCCGGCCCAAGGTCGCGCGCCAGACGCATGGCGCCGGCCACATTGATGCCGGTCGAGCCGCCCAGACACAGCCCTTCATGTTCCAGCAGGTCAAAGACGATCGGCAAGGCCTCGGAATCGGGAATCTTGTAGGACATGTCCGGCTTGAACCCCTGCAGGTTCGCCGTCTCGCGCCCCTGCCCGATCCCTTCGGTGATCGAACCGCCCTCCGACGAAAACTCGCCCGTCGTGTAAAAGCTGTGAATGGCCGAGCCTTCGGGATCTGCCAGCGCGACCTTCACGCCTTTGGGCTGCAGCGCCATGCCGACACCGGCCAATGTCCCGCCAGAGCCCACCGCGCAAGCAAAGCCGTCAACCTTGCCGCCGGTCTGCTCCCAGATCTCGGGGCCCGTCGTTTCCAGATGCGCCTGCCGGTTGGCCACATTGTCGAACTGGTTGGCCCAGATCGCGCCATTGGGTTCGGTCTTGGCCAATTCCTTGGCCAGACGCTCGGAATAGCGCACATAATTGTTAGGGTTGCGATAGGGCGCGGCGGGCACCTGCACCAGTTCCGCGCCAGCCAGACGCAGCATGTCCTTTTTTTCTTCGGACTGGGTTTCCGGGATCACGATCACCGTCTTGAACCCCATCGAGGCCCCCACCAGCGCCAGACCGATTCCGGTATTGCCCGCCGTCCCCTCGACAATGGTGCCGCCGGGCTTGAGATCGCCGCGCGCGATGGCATCGCGGATGATATAGAGCGCGGCGCGGTCCTTGACCGACTGGCCGGGGTTCAGAAACTCGGCCTTGCCGAGGATTTCACATCCGGTTTCCTCGCTGACACGGCGCAGCCGGATCAGGGGAGTGTTTCCAACAGCATCAGCCAGATCACGTGCGGTGCGCATGGTGCCCTCAATTCTTCGGTTTCACCCATGTGGTGTACCCTCGCCCCCCGCCGACCTCAAGCAGAGTCACACGGGTCGGGAAGCGCGTGGGAAAAAGCCCATCTGCACAATCCTGATAAACGCGATCAGACGTGGTAGATTTGCAAGACGCGCGCCGCGCACGGTTCATCGTTCAGCAAGTGCTAGAGAAAAACACTTGTCTGGTATGCGAATGAGGCACCATTTCGTAGCGCTTGCGCAAAGGCACGCTTCAGCAGACCTCTCGATTGAGGCAAGCAAGGTCCCCAAGGTCTACTAGCGTGCCCGCCATTCCATGATCAGTTGGTAGGGAGCGTTGTTGTAGGCCACTTCCTTGGGATCAGTCGGATGTTGAACCGCGGGCTCATCGAAGAATTTAAGCGCCATGCCGCGCTCCAAAAGCTGCGTGATGTAGAATGACAAGGGCCGATGCCAGTTGGTTACGGCAATCCCTTTCCATTCCGCGACAACCGTGTGGGGCTCCAAATAACGGCGCACAACGATCTCGCGACTGCCGTCAGGCAAGATACGCCAGCCGCCCCCTTTGATATCTGCGGCGGTCGCGAATCCTGTCAGGTTCGCGATCAAAAAGTGCCCGCCAGGGCGTAAAACGCGGACAACCTCGTCGAGCGCGGCTTCGATGCCCTCAATGTCCAGTAGGCTGAGGTAACTCACCACCATGTCGAAGGTATTTGACTCGAAAGGCAGGTCCTCCGCGCGACCGCGAACGAAGCGCGCCTCACCTAGTTCAGAGGCTTTAGCGAGCAGCGCTGAAGAAGGGTCCAACCCGACGAGGGTCTCCACATCTTTTGCGAGCAGGCGGCAGAAACGACCTTCACCGCAACCTAGATCGAGAAGCCGTTGGGGACTGAATGCATGTACGCGTGCCAGCATCGGCGCGTCCAGGACACGCCGACGGCTGAAGTCGCCGTGCACGCCTTGCGCCTCAATCCAAGCGTTTGCGGAACCTTCCCAATCCATCACGCTAGACCCATAACACGGCGATGGCGGTGAAGCGACGTATCATCGGAGCGCTCATATGCGTTATGGCCGCAGAAAACGCAGCCCCAAAACAGGTGATTTCAGTGATCCATAAGAGGCACAGCATTCGCGACTTTGGTATCGATGCTCTCGCTCTTCCGAAGACGCGATGTTGCGAGATTAGGGCGGCGCGCGACCAACTCTCGTCGTCGTCAACTCTCTTCGCGCAGCCGGTTGCGGTGGCGGGCCAGCCAGTGGGCGATGGATAGCAGGGGCAGGTCCTTGAGCTCATGCGCGTCCACCTTTGCCATCAGCTCGTCAAAAGACAGGATCGCGCTGCGGATATCCTCGCCCTCACCATCAAGCCCGCCATTTTCGGTGGTTTCGGTCAGATCGGCGAGGCCGACATAAAGGTGCAGAAACTCGGTCGACGACCCGCTGGAGGAATAGGCCCGCCCGGCGCATTCAAGCGCGCGCAACTGGATATGCGCCTCTTCCCGCGCCTCGCGATGGGCGGCCTGCTCGGGGGTTTCGCCGGGATCAACCATGCCAGCCACAGGTTCCCACATCCAGGGCGCCGGGTCGCCGATCATATAGACCGGCGCGCGGAACTGTTCGACCAGCAACACGCAATCGCGCTGCGGATCATAGGGCAACACCACTGCCGCCGCGCCCTGCATGAGCGCGCTGCGCCCCAGCATAGGTGTCATGCCGCCCTCGTAGCGTTGGTGCTGAACCTGCATTTCATCCACCGCAAAATACCCCTGATAGGCGCGATGATAGCTGTGGACGACCACCTCACGCGTTTGCGGGGCGGACCGGGTTTCGGCGGCGATCCGGGCGGCGGCGCGCATGCGAACCGCGGGAAAGCTGCGCGCCACGTCCTCGGCGCTGCGGCGGCCATAAAACGCCATCACTTCCAGCGCGGCATATTCCGAAAGCTGTCCCCATTCCGAAACCCAACCTTGCAACGACCAGAGCGCGCCGGGTTGCCAGAGATCGGGATCGGGAAAGAAGAGTTCTGCCGCCGCGCTTGACCCGTCTTCACAAATCACCTGGCGGACCGACAGGGCGTAATCGAACCCGCCCTCGTAAAATTCTATCCGGTTCAGGTCTTCGACCGATAATCCTCGCACAAGCAGGCCCGGCGCGGATTGACCGGCGGCTGGCAGGATCATCGGAAAGGGTTGCCCCGTGACTGCATGGACGGCGTGATCGGGCAGATGGGCCGGAACCAGATCAATCTGCTCCGTGGAACACCCCAGAACGATTTCAAGCAGGGGGCGATGCCGCAGCGTGCCGTAAAAGAACAGGTTTTTCACAACAGGAGGACCGTTCAATAGGGGTTCAGCGCCATCTGCGCCATGCGAACTCGGTTGCCAGACCGGCGAGGACACCGCCGATCAGGAGCGTCATGATAACGTTCGGTACTGCGATCGTGTAAGCATAGTCGATCCCGATCCGAAAAATCGCCCCGATGGCCTCGAAGGGCCCACCATAGCGGTTGCGCATCGCCTGTTGGAACATCTCGTAGCAGCCCTGAACAAAAAGCCCCCAGAAGACCAGAACGACGATTCCGGTAACGCCGTTATTGATCGCATTGGTGATGCCCCTGCCCGCGCGTTTGCCCATCGTGATCCAGCCGACGAGTATACCAAGACCAATGTTCACATAAGTGAAATAGCCGAAATCCAACCCCTCGGGCATCAGCGGAATGATCTGCCCCGATACGATGAACGCAATCAGCGCCAGACAAGTGGCGGCGACGAGTCGGGCGGCGTCGGGCATATTGTCCTGGGTCCTGCTCAGCTTGGTCTTGCTAGGGTAATCTGTGTCACATCGCAGGTGCCGGTGTCAAAGGCCGCCCCGCAAGAGGTCAGATAATAATTCCACATGCGGCGGAACCGTTCATCAAAGCCCATGGCGGCGATCTGTTCCCATTTCTCGTTGAAGGTTTCGTGCCAGCGCCGCAGGGTCAGGTCATAGCTCTTGCCGAACTCTTTCGAACTGACGAAGTTCAGCCCCGCCATATCCACCTGCTGACGCAGGATTTTCGGAGCCGGAAGCATGCCGCCGGGAAAGATGTATTTCTGGATGAAATCAACGCCGTTTCGGTAGATTTCCCAGCGCTTGTCCGCCACGGTAATGATCTGCAAGGTCGCCTGTGCGCCGGGCTTGAGCCGGTCGCGCACCGTGTTGAAATAGACCGGCCAGTATTTCTCGCCCACCGCTTCGAACATCTCGATCGAGGCGATGCCGTCATAGCTGCCGCGCTCGTCGCGATAGTCTTGCAGTTTGAACTCCACGTGATCGGATAGACCCGCCTTTTCAATGCGTTGTGATGCGTATTTCAACTGCTCCTGACTCAGGGTCAGGCCGGTAACCCGCAAACCACGTTCTTTCGCGGCATATTCGGCAAACCCGCCCCAACCGCAGCCGATCTCAAGGATATGATCGCCGGGTTTCGCGCCCATCTCATCTACCAGACTGGCATATTTTGCGATCTGCGCCTTTTCCAGGCTTTCCTGTCCGGTCTCGAAGATGGCGCTGGAATAGGTCATCGTGTCATCCAGCCATGCCGCGTAGAAGTCATTACCCAGATCATAGTGGTACGAGATGTTCTTCTTTGCCTGTTCGCGGTGATTGCGCTGCAACCAGAACCGCAACCGTTCATAAGCGCGGGCCAGGAACTGTCCGGTGAACCCGTCATAGACGGTCTCGTTGCCCAGATGCACCAAATCCATGAAGGCGCGCAGATCAGGGGTGCTCCAGTCGCCTTCCAGATAGGCATCGGAAAAGCCCAGATCGCCCTCACGGACCAGCCTGGCAAAGATGTCCGGGTCATGCACATCGATCTGCGCGACCGGGCCGGGCAATTTGCCCTCGGACCGGAACACCCGACCGTCCGGCAGCACGATATCGAGACGCCCGGAATTCATATGTTCGAGCATCTTCATGACTTGCGTAAAATATCTGGGCAGGTTTTTTTGCCCATGGGTCGATGTCAGGATCATCCGCTCTCCCTATCGCGGTGCGTTACAAGGCTAATTCGAGTTGGTTTTTCAGGCAAGCGTTTGTTTTAACACGATTACACTCCTTTTAGTTGATAGGCGGCAAGAGCCCGCTTGCGCCCTACATCCAGTGGCACGACCGGGCCGGGATAGGGATCACCGGGGGCAAGGCTCCATAGGCGCGGTGCCGCCCGAAAAAAGCTGAGCGCGGTATCCGGCGGATCGGGCTGCGTTTCAGCCAGCCACCGCGCCACGTAAACCCCGTCAGTGTCAAACTTTTTCTGCTGAAGCTCGGGGTTGAACACACGAAAATACGGCGCGGCGTCCGGTCCGGTACCCGCAACCCATTGCCAGCCCATCGCGTTCGAGGCCGGATCCCAGTCCGCAAGGGTATCGGCAAACCAGTCCATTCCGATTTTCCAATGTGTCATCAGATGCTTGGTCAGAAAACTTGCCACGATCATCCGCGCGCGGTTGTGCATGCGTCCGGTGACGTAAAGCTCGCGCATCGCCGCATCAACAAATGGTATACCGGTACGTCCCTGTTTCCAGGCCAGAACCTCGGGCGCATCCGCATCTGTGCGCCAGGGAAAGCTGTCCCAGCCCTCCTTCCAGTTGCCACTCAGCAGATGCGGCGCGTGGTACATCAGGTGATAGGCGAATTCGCGCCAAACCACCTCCTTGAGGAAGTGTTCGGCGCCGTTTTGGTGTTCCGCCCTTGCCCGCTGCCCTGCCAGCCAAAGCAGTCGGGGGCTGATCTCGCCAAGGCTCAGGTAGTCAGACAGGCCGGAGGTTGCGTCGATCGCCGGATAGTCCCGCTGCGTCTTGTAGCCGTCGATGGAGGTCTCGACAAAGGCATCCAGCCGCGCCCGCGCCGACGCCTCGCCGGGTGTTACATGGGCGCCGACCACCGCAGCGCCCCGGTTCATTGCAGCCTCGAGATGCCAGGTTTCAAGCTGTTCCGACCACGGCCACGCAGCAGGTGCCGGGATACGGGCAGGTTCCGGCAGGGCGGCGGCGACCTCCCGGCCCTGCACGGCGCGCCACAGGGCGGAATAGACCTTGAAATATCCACCGGTCTTGGTGCTGACGGTCCAGGGTTCGAACAGAAGATGCCCCTCGAACGAACGCGCATCGATGCCCTGCGCTTTCAGATCGGCTTTGATCGCGCTGTCTCGTGCCTGCGCCTTGGGATCATAAAGGCGGCTCCACCAGACCGCCCCTGCGCCGGTTTCCTGCAGCAGATCGCGCAACACCTGCGCGGCCTCGCCTCGGCGCAGGATCAACCGGCTGCCGCGCGCGTCCAGAGCCTGCGTAAAGCTCTCAAGACCCAGCCCAAGCCGCCATTTCGGCGCCGCGCCCAGATCTGACACCGCGTCATCCGCGATGAATACAGGCAGAACCGGCCGGCCGCTGCGGCAAGCCTCATGAAACCCCGGATGATCCGCCAGCCGCAGATCGCGCCTGAACCAGAAAATGATAGGTGAACGCTGACCGCCCATCTTGCCCCCGCCTCTTTATCTCTAGATACGGCGGCGACGGGAGGCCGGATCACAAAACGCGGTCAAGTGCCTCGATCAGCAGGTCAATTTCAGCTTTCGAGGTGTAATGCGTGAAGCTCATGCGAAAGACGCCGCGTGCCGGATCGACGCCCATCCCCGCCAGCGGGCGCACCGCATAAAAATCGCCACCATCCGCCATGATCCCGTATTGCGCCAATTCGGCGGCGACCGGCTGGGCAGGACGGTCCAGCGACAGTGCAACAGTCGGTGCGCGCAGCTCTGCCCGGTCGGGACCCAACAAGCGCACAGAGTTGCGCTCTTTCACCGCGTCGAGCAGCGGTTGCAGCAGCGCAGTCTCCTGCTCCCGCATCAGATCATGCACAAAGGCACCGCGCGCCGCCGCACCATCGACCGGCCCACCATGATGATCGCACAGGGCGTCCACATAATCCGCCATCCCGGCACATGCCGCGATCTGCGCGTGATCCGGTCCCGCTGGGGTGAAGCGTTTGTACAGAACGTCACCGTTGAAATAATGCCCCTGATTGGGAAGCATCTCGCCCAGGGCGCGCCGGATCACCATGCAGCCCTGATGCGGGCCATAGGTCTTGTAGCTTGAAAACAGATAGATATCCGGCCCCAGCGCGCCCACATCGGAAAACCCATGCGGCGCATAAGAAACACCGTCAACGCAGACAAAGGCCCCCGCCGCATGGGCAATCGCGGTGATCTCGGTCACCGGGTTGATCTCGCCCACCACATTCGAGCAATGCGGGAAACAGACCAGCCGCACCTTCTCGTCCAGCAGGTTTTCCAATTGCTCGGGGTCCAGATGACCGCTCTCGGGATCAATCCGCCATTCGCGAATCTCGATCCCGTCCTCGGCCAGCCGCCGCCACGGACCGCTATTGGCCTCATGATCCTGATCGGTGACCACAATCGCCTCACCCGGCTGCATCCATTTGCGCACGGCCTGCGCCAGCACATAGGTATTCTGCGTGGTCGAGGGACCAAAGCTCAACTCATCCGTCTCAACCCCCAGCAAGGCCGCCATGCGCACCCGCGCCTCGTCCATCTCTTCACCGCCCAGACGGCTGGCGTCATAGCTGGCATAGGGCTGCACCTTGCGCTGGGTATAAAACCGCGTCAGCCGGTCAATCACCTGACGGCAGGTATAAGACCCGCCCGCATTCTCGAAAAACGCTTGTCCCTGCAGGGACGGCTCTGCAAAAGCGGGGAATTGCGCGCGCACGAAATCGATATCTAGGGCCATGTCTGCTCCGGGCTTTGTTTGGAAAATGGATGCAGATCGCGGGCTGCGGGGTCAAGGGCGATCCTGATGACAGTTTCTGACATTGGCTCATGACACTCTGCTGCCATTCCACACATACAGGAGCATGTGAGATGAGCTTTCAACCCAAGGATTTTCTGGTCTGGGGCGAAGTACCGGTCAGTGACCTCGACAAGGCGGTTGCCTTCTACAGCCGGGTGACCGGTGCCGATCTTTCGATCGACGAAACCGGCCCCAATCCAGTGGCCATGTTCCAGCCCAAAGATCCCAAGACCGGTATCGCGCTGCACCTCTATCCCGGCACCCCGGCCAGCGACGGGCGCGGCCCGACGTTGCACCTGACTGCCGAAGGCACGCTGCAAGAGGTCATGGACCGCGTCTTCGAAGCCGGAGGCCGCGTGACATCTGAAATCATTGAGATTCCGCCGGGTCGTTTCTTCTACGCCACCGATCCCGACGGCAATTCTCTGGGCTTCTTCAAGGCCAATTCCGACTGAGCCGGTCGGCCCGTCAGGCGTTCACATCCACCACAACGCGGCCCTGAACCTGTCCGGCCAGGATATCGGCCCCCAATTGCGGCAGATCGCTCAGGGTCGCGGGCCGCACCATCGCTTCCAGCTTGTCCATGGGCAGGTCGGTGGCGATGCGCTGCCAGGCCCGCAGCCGGTTGTCATAGGGCTGCATGACAGATTCGATGCCCAGCAGGTTCACCCCGCGCAGCAGGAACGGAATGACCGAGGCGGGCAGGTTCGCCCCACCGGCCAGACCGACCGCCGCAACCGAGGCACCGTATTTCATCTGCCCCAGCACGCGGGCCAGCATGGCACCACCCACGGCATCGACACAGCCTGCCCAGCTCTCGCTTTCCAGCGGACGTTTGACCGTTTCGTTCAACTCTTCGCGCGCCACAATCTGGGTCGCTCCAAGCGACGTGAGGTAGTCCGCGCTCTCGGGCCGACCGGTTACCGCCGCGACCTCATATCCCAGATGCGCCAGAATCGCCGTCGTGACCGAACCGACACCACCTGCCGCCCCGGTAACCAGAACCGGACCATGCCCGGGTTCCAGCCCGTGATCCTCCAGCGCCATCACCGACAGCATCGCGGTCAGCCCGGCAGTTCCCACCGCCATCGCCTGACGGGAACTCAGCCCGTCCGGCAAAGGCACCAGCCAGTCGGCGCGCATATTGGCCTTCTGCGCGTAGCCGCCCCAATGCGCCTCGCCTACGCGCCAACCGGTCTGCACTACCTTGTCACCGGGCTTGTAGCGCTCATCCGAGGACGCCTCGACGGTGCCGGAAAAATCCACGCCCGGCACATGCGGGTATTTCCGCACCAAACCGCCGCCATGCGAGCTCAGGCACAGCCCATCCTTGTAGTTCACGGTGGAGTATTCCACCGCAACCGTCACCTCACCCTCGGGCAGGTCGCTTTCGGACAGTTGCTTCAGAACGGCGCTCGCCTTGCCGCTCTCCTCGTCTTTTTCCATCACCAATGCGTTGAACATCTCAGCAGTCCTTTCTTATCCAATCCAACCAGATCCGCTCTTCATCTGGCTGAAAATATCCCGGGGGGAGCCGCGACGCGACAGGGGCAGAGCCCCCACCCCCTATATCCAGAAGCGATCCCGCACGATTGCGGGCCGCATGCCCTGAGGCGTTTCAATTTCCAGCGCAGTACCTGGGTCCCAATGGCTCAGATGCAGCATGCCGATCGAGACATTGGTGTCAAAATCCGGCGACCAGGCGGCAGAGGTCACCTGCCCCACCCGCTTGCCGCCGACATAGGCTGGCCAGGCGCGCTCGCAGGGCGGCACCGGATCACCCTCGATGGCAATAGGCCGTATCTGCTGTACCGGCCCCTCCTTGGCCACACGCAGCAGCGCATCCCGACCGATACAGCCAATCGCAGTATGGGTGTTGCAGAACCGGCCCAGACCACATTCATGCGGCGTGTTGTCGTCGGTCATGTCATTCCCATAAGACAGCAGCCCACCCTCGATCCGCTCAATCAGGTTCGGGCATCCCGCGCGCACCTGCAGATCCTCACCGGCAGCAAACAGCGCGTTCCAGAGCGGCATGCCGATATTGGCGCCCTCCACATAGATCTCGAACCCGCCCTGTTTGGAATAGCCCGACCGCGCCACGGCCAGATCGCGGCCTTCGAACTGGAACATGTCGAACCTGAAGAACCGGATATCGCGTACCCGGTCTCCGAAGAGACGCGCCATCAAGTCATCCGCCTTCGGCCCCTGCACGGCGAGTGGCGAGACATCCGGCTCATCCACCAGTACGTCCAGACGATAGCCATTTGCCAGCCCCTTGACCCACAGCAGCAGATCGCTGTCGGCAATGGAAATCCACCAGCGATCCTCAGACAGTTTCACCGCCACCGGGTCATTCAGCATCCCGCCCGTCTCATCGACGATCGGCACATAATAGCATTGGCCGGGCAGCATGCCGCGCAGATCGCGCGGTGTCAGCATCTGCATCAGCCGCGCCGCATCCGGGCCGCGCAGCTCCACCTGACGCTCACAAGACACGTCCCAGACCTGAACATGACTTTTGAGATGGCGGTAATCGGCCTCGACACTCTCGAACACCGTTGGCAACCGCATCCGGTTATAGACAGTGTAGGCTTTGGCGCCCGCAGCCTCGACCCCGTCCGAGAAAGGGGTGCGCCGCAAGCGGCGTGACAGGGAAATCTGCGCCATGTCAGTCCTCCTCGGGCATGAAGACCAGGTCGCTGACCGGCGCTGCCGAGCCTGTCTCGGTCAGCATCTGGTGCAACTGGCCCCGGTGATGGGTCTGATGATTGAACATATGGATCACACATTGCGCATAAGGCTTCACGACATCGGCTTCCTTGGCCGCCGAAAACCACGAAAACGCGCCGGTCAGCGGGCCATCCTCAAGCCCGGCTGCCCAGTCGGAAATACGCGCGTCGATCTTGTCGCGCAGAGGCAGCCAGGCATCCAGATCGGCGCAGAGGGAAACGCTTTCGGGAATGCCCCCGCCCGGCCCTTCGCCCTTGTCGAACCGCGAGATCCAGATCCAGTCACCCCAGAGCAGGTGGTTCGCCGTGCCCATGATCGAGCCAAAGAACGCCCCGCGGTCCCGCGTCAATTCCTTTTGCGGCAGGGCGCGCAGAAACCCCGAAAGCTGGGTGTTCTGCCAATGACCGTACCGCGCCATGTGGCGGGCATAATCACCGGTGATCATCACTTTGGCCCGTGCCAGTCGATGGGGCAGATTTCGGCCGATTTGCCGCCGAAATCCCAGACCCGACCATAATCGCGCACTTTGGATTTGGTGCCTTTGGCGACGATGATGTCCGGCCCCATCCAGTATTTCGAGTTGGTGACCATCACCGGATGCTCGGCATCCTTGCCCGCCAGCATCTCGATCTCGCCTTGAATCTTGCGCCCGATCATGATCCGCCGCTTGGTGCCATCACGCTCGATCTCGACGGGCGCGCGTTCGGCACCGATGATTTCAGAGACCAGCATGGTGAAGAGGCCGGTGGTGCCGCCCGCCTGACCGCTGAAAATCTGCAGGATGCCGTTATAGGCCTTGCCGCTGGCGCGCTCATCCACATAGGCCGCAACCTTCCACTGGCCTTCGCCCATGCGACCGGGAATATCGACCAGCAGGCCGACATTGAGCCCCGACAGATCCTCTCCCTCGTAATGGCCCTCATCGATGATGATCCCCATCCAGGCGTGGCAATGGCCCTCTGTCGGCGGGTGCGCGCCCAGCGAGACCACGCAGGGACAGAACAGGTCGCAGGAACAGTTCAGGATCAACTCGCCTTTGATGGCCCAATCGGTCGGCGACATCTCGCGCCGTTTCGGATTCGGCATGCGGCTGTCGATGCGTTGGCTGATCGGCAGACGATCGGCATCCGGTTTTCTGTTTTTTGCCATAAGGTTATCCTCCGAACATGACGGGATAGATGAGAAGTGTGAGACCGCCCGCGATCAGCGCGAAGCCCATGGGGCGCGTGATCACATGGCCGATCTGCGGCAGTTTTTCGAGCACCATGAACAGCGTCGCGAGCCCCATCCACAACAGGCTCATGACCCCGCCAACAAAACCAAGCGCCATGAAGCCCCAGCAGCAGCCCACACAGAACGCGCCGAGGCCCAGCCCCATGCGCAGCCCGCCGCCAAAGCCGGTGCGCCAGTGGCCCAGAAAATACATCATCGGCGCGTGGCAGACGCCATGGCAGACCTCTTTGGCGCGGGTGAACTGGAACGCGCCTACGACGATCAGCAGGCCGCCCGCGACCAGTGGTGATTTGGCAATGCCCAGCATGTCGACCACGCCGCCAAAGAGCAGCGCCAGCTGCACGCCGGTGATCAGCGCGGCAAAGCCAACCCAGACGAGGAGATACCCGCTCACCACACCCAGCCAGCCGACCCGCGTGCCATCCGCGCTGACCATCAGGTCCTCATAGCTGCGCAGCGTCGGCACCAGCGTAGGCAGCATCATCGCCGCCATCATCACCGCCCACATCCAAAAGAGCGGGCCGAACTCGGCCATGGGCATCACCATGTCCATGCGCGGATCCATCGCGGCCATCGCCTGCCCCATCGGTCCGGGTCGCCCGATCAGGTCCAGATCCATCTCGACGCTCATGGAATACAGCACCCACCACGCCCACAGGATCAGGCCGTAAAAGCCAAGCCACAAAATGCTGCGTAACGATCCTGCCGACACGTGTCCCTCCCCGACTCGGTCCTTGCAAATCAAATGTCAGACTTTTAAATGTCAGACAAATAAAATCTGAGCTTGTCCCGTGAAAATCGACCCCAAGAAACCCGCCGACCTTTCCGCCCAGATCGCGGGCGCGATCCGCGATGCCATCATCGGTGGCGATCTGATCGTGGATGAGCGCCTGCCATCCGAGGCCGAACTGGCCGATCATTTCAACGTCTCGCGCCCTACCGTACGTGAGGCGCTGAAACGGCTGGCCGCGCAATCGCTGATCCGCACCCAACGCGGCGCCAGCGGCGGGGCCTTCGTCAATCGGCTGAGCTTCGAGGATGCCTATGCCCAGCAGATCACCACCTCGACGCTCCTGCTCAGTATGAACGCGGTCAGCTTTGATACGGCGTGTGAGGCGCGGTTTGCGCTGGAACGGGCCTGCGCACCGCTCTCGGCGCAGCGCCGCAGCGCCGATCATCTGGCGACGATGCGGGCCGAGATTCACCGCCAGCAACAACCCGGCCTGACCGATGAGGCCTTCTGCGCCTCGGACGTGGCGGTGCACCGGGCGCTGGTCGATGGCGCGGGCAACCCGGTGCTGTCCTATCAACTGGCGGGCGCGGTCGAGGCGATGCAGCCGCTGATGAACATGATCACCTTCAGCGCCCGCTCGCGCGAAGAGATCGTCGCCATGCATACCGAGCTGACCGACGCGATCGAGGCGGGCGACGGACCGACCGCCGATACGGTTCTGGTTCGGCTCGAAGACTATACCCGCACTCTCGCGCGAAATGTGATGGCCGCGCGCGCCGCCAAGGCATCCTCTTGAACCCGCGCTGAAAATCCGCTTTGTCTCGCCGCAAGTAACACGCAGGCGGAGACAGAACATGCGCCCCACCGATCAGTTGAAACAGGCCGTGGCCGAGGACTGGCAGGCCGCCACGACCCATGCCTTTTGCCGCGAACTGTCTGACGGCACGCTGCCGCTGGACAAGATGCGCTGGTATCTGCAGCAGGACTACCAATTCGTGGACGGGTTCGTGCGCCTGCTGGCCAGCGCCATCGCCCATGCCCCCAGCCTGGCTGATTCGATTCCGGCGGCGCAGTTCCTGGCCGTCATCACGGGCCCCGAGAACACCTATTTCCTGCGCAGCCTTGAGGCATTGGATAGCGCCCCCGGCACGGACCCCGCCCCGGTAACCCGCGCCTTTCAGGACCTGATGGCCGAAGCCGCAGCGTCGGGCCGGTACGAAAACATGCTGGCAGTGCTGGTCGTGGCCGAATGGATCTATCTGGACTGGGCCACGCCGGAAAACCCGCCATCGGACGATCTGCCTTTCTGGTTCGCCGAATGGATCACCCTGCATGCAGGCGATGGGTTCGAGGCGGTCGTGGCCTATCTACGCGATCAATTGGACAAGGTCTGGCCCGATCTGACCCCCGAGGCACAGGCAGAGGTCACCCGACTCTTCAACCGTGCCGTCGAGCTGGAGCGTGCTTTCTTCGACAGCGCCTATGCCGCCTAGCCCGGCGCAAGAGTTCGAATGGTCGCAACATCCGGGTGTTAGTTCAGCGCCGGCACCCAAGAGGGGCAAAAGGCGACCTGCGCGGCAAAGCCAGCGCAGGTCTGGTCTCTACTTAGATTTGCTGGTTAGGACTGCGCCGCCGTGCCAACTTACGGCACGGCAAGACCATGGACCTCGTCCCCCTTAGACTTACCAGCCACAGGACAATAACCGTTAATGGGGCCTCGAAAAAGAGCGCTTAGGTTGAGCGGGCGGGTTTGGCCGTAATTTGGTGACATCTCAGCAACAATCCATCTTGAGTTGATCTCATTGTCTTTGAAACCGGGCTCAATTGGTCTCGATTCGCCGTTTCGGAGCAGGTTTCACAAAATCGAGAGCCACGCCGCTTCATGCCTGGATTTTCAGCGTGTCCCGTCATCTCAGGGGTTTGCATCCGCAGGGCATGCGCTTATATTCGGTCTGTTCCCTCGGGAACTATGGACATAAACGCGCTCGTAATAAACGGATCGGACCCGGGGGCGGTACCCGGCGACTCCACCAAACATCCTTCATTTGGGGATCATGGGGTCGAAACAGGATCGACGGACGTCTAAAGGGGTTAGCTTTGTCTCGGCGGGGTGCCACCGTATCGGCCCGAACAGTACAATTGCAAATGACAATCGTGCTCCGGTTGCCGTTGCTGCGTAAGCAGTAACCAAACCGAAACTTAAGCCCTTGCGCCTAGCCGCGTAAGGCGGGGTTCGCAGGTACCTGGCAACAGAAACCTGCATTTCCTCATACATATCGCAGATTTTGCGCAAAAACTGCGGCGCATATTCAGGATTTGTTCACCACTTGGCTTCACAGTGACGACGCGCTGGAGGTGAACATGACAAAATCAGATATCTTGAAGCAATGGTATGACCGGGTCTGGGTGCAGGGCGATCTGGATGCGATAGATCAGTTTTTTGCCCCTGAAACCGCGGCTGAGGGGATCATTCCCGAGATGCAGGTGGGCGCGGATGATTTTCGCGATCTGGTCACCGCGTTCCGCTTTCATGTTGGGGACATCCGCGTCGATATGCCCAAAACCATCGAAAACGGTGATTGGGTGGCCGCGATCCTGCATGTGAACACCTCGCGGGCCGATAATGGCGCGCCGATCGAGGTCACAGGTCAGGTGATGGCGCGGTTCAAGGACGATAAGGTGGTCGAGGCCTATAACCAGTTCGACTTCGTCTCACTGTTCGAACAATTGGGACAGTTCCCCGCCGATACGCTGCCGGTCTGCATGACAGGCCAACAGCTCGACTGGGCCTGAGGCGGGGGCAGCGGGCGGATCGCTTGACAAGGATGGGCCAATTGCCTTTTGCTATGCGCAGGGGGCCAGCGAACGCCCCGTGAGGCGCCAGCTCAAGTTTCGCATGTTTCCAGAACCGCAAGGATTCATGCCATGGCTGCACCCAATGAAATCACCGTCCCGCAACTGCTGCGCCTGATCGGTACGCCGCAGGCCCCGGTTGTTATAGATATCCGTATCGACCCCGATTTCGAGGCCGATCCGTTCCTGATCCCCGGCGCCATCCGCCATCCCCATGACGATATCGAAGGGCTGAAACACCGCCTGAACGGGCGCGCCTGCGTCATCCTCTGCCAGAAGGGTCTCAAGCTCAGCCAGGGGTTGGCGGCGTGGCTGCGCAATGACGGGTTGGCTGCAGAATACCTCAAGGGCGGCATGTTTGCCTGGCGCGACCATGAGGGCGCGCCGCGTATCCCGGCGGGCAAACGCCCCGACCCGGTGGCGGGCAGCACGCTCTGGGTGACCCGCCACCGGCCCAAGATCGACCGCGTCGCCTGCCCCTGGCTGATCCGCCGCTTCGTCGACCCCGAAGCGCGGTTCCTGTTCGTTGCACCCGCCGAGGTCGCTGGTGTAGCGGAACGCTTTGGCGCAACGCCCTTCGATATGGAGGATGTGTTCTGGAGCCATCGCGGCCCCAACTGCACCTTCGACACGATGCTGGACGAATTCCAGCTTCGCACCGAGGCGCTTGATCGCCTTGCAACCGTCGTGCGCGGAGCCGATACAAACCGCCATGACCTCGCGCCCGAGGCAGCGGGGTTGCTGGCGCTGTCGGTGGGTCTGTCGCGCCAGTACCGCGACGACCACCAGCAGCTCAACGCGGGCATGGCGCTTTATGACGCGCTCTATCGCTGGGCGCGGGATGGTCAGGGCGAAAGCCATGACTGGCCTGCGGACCGCCGCCCATGACAGTGCCCACATACGCGGAAATGGTCCGGGTGTTTGGCCGGATCGGGTTGCTGTCCTTCGGCGGCCCCGCAGCACAGATCGCGCTGATGGAACGCGAGTTGGTCGAGGAACGCCCCTGGCTGGAAGAGCGCAGTTTCTTGCGCGCGCTTTCGCTCTGCATGCTACTGCCGGGGCCGGAAGCAATGCAGCTTGCCACCTATTGCGGCTGGCGGCTGCGTGGCGTGCCGGGCGGGCTGCTGGCCGGGTTGCTGTTCGTGTTGCCCGGTGCGGCGATCATCGCCTGTCTGGTCGGGCTTTACGCGACCTATGGCGAGTTGCCGCTGGTGCAGTCTGTCTTTCTGGGCGTGAAAGCGGCGGTGGTGGTTATCGTGCTGCAAGCGCTGCGCAATCTGGCGCGGCGGGCGCTGTCAGGTACGACAGATTACGTGATCGCCGGGCTGGGCTTTCTGGCGCTCTTTGCGCTCAACCTGCCCTTCCCGCTTGTCATCGCTGCGGCCGCGCTCTGGGGGCTGCTGAGCGCACAGCCCGGGCCGCAGCCCGACCGACCGCCCAAGCAGGCAGCGCGCCCGCTGCAAACGCTTTGCCTCTGGTCCGCGATCTGGCTTCTGCCCCTCATCGCGCTCAGCTTCAGCGGTCAAACCCTGCTGGCTGAGATCGGCTGGTTCTTTGCGAAACTCGCGGTGGTCACCTTTGGCGGCGCCTATGCGGTGTTGGCCTATATGACCCAGGCCGTGGTGCAGGAGTTTAACTGGATTTCAACCGCGCAGATGATCGATGCGCTGGGACTGGCGGAGACCACCCCCGGCCCGCTGATCCTGGTCACTCAGTTCGTGGCCATGCTGACCGGGCAGCTACAGGGCGGTGCGGGTCTGGCGCTGCTGGCGGGTCTGGTGGCGCTCTGGGCCACTTTTGCGCCCTGCTTCCTGTGGATATTCCTCGCCGCCCCCTATCTGGACCGGATCGCCGCGCAGCCGCGTCTGGCCGCTGCGCTGCGCGCCATCAGCGCGGCGGTGGTGGGCGTGATCCTGAACCTGTCGATCTGGTTTGCGCTGCATGTCCTGTTCGGGAGTGTCAACAAGGATGCCACGGCGCTGATCAGCCTGCCCCTGCCCGATCCCGCCACGTTCAATCCGCACGCGGCGGTGATGATCCTTGCTGCAATGGCCATCATGTGGGGATTGAAACAGGGATTGGGCCGCACCCTGTCCCTGCTCGCGCTGGCCGGGGCCGCAAGCCACTATATTTGATGGCGCAACACCGCGCCTGCTCTTTTGTTTCCCTCCGAATCCCGTATGTTGGGCTTAACACCAGTCGGGAATGAAACATGTCGCAAACCATTGACTATGGGAACCTGATGCACACCGCCATGCGCGGCCTCATCAAATCGGTGCTGCAGGATGTGGCCGAGCGCGGCCTGCCCGGCGCGCATCACTTCTTCATCACGTTCGACACCACCCATCCCGACGCGCAGCTGGCCGACTGGCTCAGCGACCGCTACCCGGGTGAAATGACCGTTGTCATGCAGCATTGGTATGAAAACCTGCTGGTGGGAGATGAGGGGTTCGGCGTGACGCTGAATTTCGGCGACTCGCCCGAACCGCTCTATATCCCCTATGACGCCATCAAGACCTTCGTTGATCCCTCGGTGGAGTTTGGCCTGCGCTTCGAATCGCCCTCCGACGAGGAAGACGAAGAGCATGACGCAGAGATCGTCCTCACCGCTGATGAGGTGGAGGAGGCTGACGCGCCCGAGGAGGTCAAGCCCGATGCCGAGATCGTCTCGCTGGACAGTTTCCGCAAGTAACGACGTCCGGCGCTATCTCTTTTCCAGCATGGTGTTGATCGACCGCTCGGGCACCCCGTCGCGCACCCGCGAGAAATTCAGGTCCAGCCCGTCCCCGGTCAGGGTCCGGTCAAATTGCTGCATCTCGTAGCCGCCGGCATCGTCGATGAACAGGGAATAGACCGTCAGCGTATCCCCCCATATGCGGCCCCAGACAAAGGGCTCGCCTTTCATCGGGTCAAGCTGCACCTCATGCCCAAAGACATTGCGTTTCATGGCGGCGGAAAAGACGTCACTGCGGTCCGTTGGAATGAAATCGATGGAAAAGGTCTGCTCCTTGACCCGGCCATCATGTTTGAACGCGACGGTTTTCCAACTCACGTTGAAACCATTGCTGGTTTCGGAAATCGATACACTCATATCCCGGGATTCTAGCGTTCCATCTGATTTGAGCATTTCCGCCGATCCGATGTAGTCTCCGACAAAATCAGCGATATCTGCCGCAAGCGCGGCCCGCGCCAGCAGCATCAGCGCGACAAGCATGGACCCCGCCAGGGACAGCATTCGGGATAGGGCAGATGCAGGCATGACGCTCCTCCGGTCGCTCACCTGCTCATCTTACCGGACTGCGCGCCCTCGGCAATCGAAAGCGGGTTTATTTTGACTTAATCTGCGGTCGACTCCACCTATACCTCGGATCGGGTTGCAACTAAGGTGCGCGCGACTGACCCGTTGTTTTTGGTCTCCGGGCCTTGTACACGGCATGCAACGGCATACAATACGGAGTGACGAAATGTCTCAAACGCGCACCGAAACCGACAGCTTTGGCCCGCTTGAGGTTCCTGCGGATAAGTACTGGGGCGCGCAGACGCAGCGGTCGATCATGAATTTCCCCATCGGCTGGGAAAAGCAGCCCGTGGCCATCGTGCGCGCGCTGGGCGTGATCAAACAGGCCTGTGCTATGGCCAACAAGGCCAGCGGCAAGCTGGACGCGACGCGGGGTGATGCGATCATCCAGGCCGCCAGCGAGGTTATCGCAGGCAAGTTCGACGACAACTTCCCGCTGGTGGTTTGGCAGACCGGCTCTGGCACGCAATCGAACATGAACTCCAACGAGGTGATCGCCAACCGAGCCATCGAAATCCTTGGCGGCGTGATCGGGTCGAAAGACCCGGTGCATCCTAATGATCATTGCAATATGGGGCAAAGCTCCAACGACACTTTCCCCACCGCGATGCATATCGCCACCGCGATGAGCGTGCGCGACGTGCTGCTACCGGGGTTGAACAAACTCGCCGAAGGCCTTGAAAAGAAATCGGAAGAATTCCGTGACATCATCAAGATCGGCCGCACCCACACGCAGGACGCGACACCGCTGACGCTGGGCCAGGAATTTGGCGGCTACGCCCATCAGATCCGTCAGGGCATCGCCCGCGTCGAAGCCGCCATGCCCGGCATCTATGAGCTGGCGCAAGGCGGCACTGCTGTGGGGACCGGGCTGAACACGCAAGTTGGCTGGGGTGAAACAGTCGCGGCCAACATGGCCGAGATCACCGGCCTGCCCTTCGTCACCGCCCCCAACAAGTTCGAGGCGCTGGCCGCCCATGACGCAATGGTGTTCCTGTCCGGTGCCCTCGCGACGGTTGCGGGGTCCTGCTACAAGATCGCCAATGACATCCGCTTTCTGGGCTCCGGCCCGCGCTCGGGTCTGGGCGAGCTGATCCTGCCGGAAAACGAACCCGGCTCGTCGATCATGCCCGGCAAGGTGAACCCGACCCAGGCCGAGGCACTGACGCAGGTAGCGGCCCATGTGATGGGCAATGACGCGGCGATCAAATTCGCAGGCTCGCAGGGCCATTTCGAACTGAACGTCTATAACCCGATGATGTCCTATAACCTGTTGCAATCCATCCAGCTTCTGGGCGACGCGACCGACAGCTTCACCGAGCGGATGCTGAACGGTATTCAGGCCAACGAGCCGCGCATCGACAAGCTGATGAAGGAAAGCCTGATGCTGGTGACGGCTCTGGCCCCGACCATCGGCTATGACAACGCCACCAAAGTGGCCAAGACCGCGCATAAGAACGGCACAACCCTCAAGGAAGAGGCCATCGCGCTTGGCTTTGTTGATGAAGCCACCTTTGATGCCGTCGTCCGCCCCGAGCAGATGATCGGCCCGGAAGACTAAAGGCTTACAGGCAAGACCCGGTCACATCGGGTCTTGCCGGATCGATCTGCCAGACGCGACGGATCGATAAAACTCTCGTGAGTTGCCCTAATGCTGACAGGATTCAGTATTCCTCACCATAATTTGGCGATAATTCCCTGCTAGCCTCCGCGAAACGACGAATTTGTGCAGTTTAAAGAGTACATGTGATGCCCGTTACGACCTACGAAGTCTACACGCCCACCGATCTTGTCTTTGTCGGAAACACTGTGGCCCTTGTTGGCGGATATACCGGCGACAATGATGTGATCCTGACGGTCGACGACGACGACAATATCTTGGACGGCGACCGTTTCCGCAACGAAGACGGCAATGACACCAACCAGTTCGGTACCGCCGTGCTGGCCGATGGCACTGTCATCGGTGGACCCGCTGTCACGGTCTATTCGGAACAACAATTCTCACTGACCGCCCCGGGTCAGGATCCGATCACGCTCTATCAGATAGAGATTGATTCGGACCCTGCTTCGACCTTTGGCAACGGGATTCTCATTGGCTATTTGCCGTCGGTGCCGCTTGTCCCGGACGTGACCTACACCTTCACCGTCTCCAACACGATCGCAGGCAACGCCCCCGAATATCCCACGATCGACGGCGCGATCTGTTTCACCAGCGACAGCATGATCGACACCGATGCCGGCCCCTGCCGCGCCGGCGCCCTGACACCCGGCACGAAAATCAGAACTCGCGACAACGGCTACCAGCCGCTGCGCTGGATCGCCCGCCGCAAGTTGGACCGCCGCGAGCTTGAACAAGCCCCGGCGCTGCGTCCTATCCTGTTCGAGCCGCACGCGTTGGGTCCATTGCAGCCCGAACGGTCCATGCGCCTGTCGCCGCAGCACCGCGTGTTGGTGAACACCGCCGCAAATGAGTTGCTCTTCGGGTCCGGGCCGGTGCTGGTTCCAGCCAAGGGGCTAACCAATGGCACAACTATCCGCGTCGATGATATGGCGGATGGGGTCGAATATATTCACCTGATGTTCGACCAGCATGAGATTGTCTTTGCCGACGGGGTCGAGGCCGAAAGCTTCGTGCCCGGCGCGTGGGCTCTGCAGGTTCTGCCACCCGAGGCGCGCGCCGAATTCGACGCGCTTTTCCCACAATTCAGCGCCGATGGCGTCCCCGGCAGCTACAACGCCTATCCCGCGATCAGCGTCCGCGAAGCGGCACTGCTGAGCCAGCCCTCCGCCTGTACAGACGGCGTGGCCTCGCCTAGGCTCTGAACGACCCTTTAAGCCGAGAGTCGTGACATGGCCAAAGTGATCAATCTGCGCCGCGCCCGCAAAACCGCCGAACGCTCGGCCAAGAAGACGCGCGCAGAGCATAACGCCGCGAAATACGGTCGCAGCAAGGCGGAAAAAGAGCTTGCACGGGCAGAGCAGGACAAGGCCCGGCGCGATCTGGACGGTCACGAGACCGAGGAATGAATCCGCGCCCCGTCAAGCGATCTCTGACCCTGCAAGGCCATCGCACCTCGGTCTCGCTGGAGGATGCGTTCTGGCAGGCGTTTCGCGACATAGCACGCGAAAAGAACATGCCAATCAATGTTCTGGCCGCAGAAATTGATGCTGCAAGGGACCCTGAAACCGGCCTCGCCTCGGCCATTCGCCTGTATATTCTGGCCTGGTATCGCGATCGGCGTTAAACGTCGGGCTTGACCGAATTAGGACAAGCGACCTAATCTCTAGGACAACTGCCCTAGAGGTGTCATGTGAGTCAGCCCCCGACCAATCAACCCCGCACCAAAGACCGCATCGTCGCCACGGCGGACGAGATGTTCTATCATCACGGGTTCGCGCAGACCTCTTTTGCCGATATCGCTGCCCGGGTCGGCATTTCGCGCGGCAATTTCTATCACCATTTCAAGACCAAGGATGACATCCTGCGCGCGGTGATCGCCCTGCGCCTGATGCGCACCCAGGCGATGCTGGCTGACTGGGAAGCCGACGCCGCCACGCCGCGGGAGTGCATCGAGCGTTTCATAGATATCCTGATCATGAACCGGACCAAGATCAGTCGCCATGGCTGCCCCGTCGGCACGCTATCCACCGAACTTACCAAGCTGGACCATGCAGCGCAGGGCGAGGCGAATGCGCTGTTCACCCTGTTTCGCACTTGGCTGCGCACCCAGTTTGAGGCACTTGGCCGAACCGAGGAGGCCGACGCGCTTGCCCTGCATCTTCTGGCCCGCAGCCAGGGCGCGGCGACGATGGCACAGGCCTTCGGAGAGGAACAGTTCCTCTATCAAGAGGTCGAGCGCATGTGCGATTGGCTGGATCAGATTGCCGCGTGAATCTATATAAGAAGAGGATCATATGTTCATAATATTACTCAGATTTTCCGAAAACCGCGCCCAGGTTGCAGACCATATGGACGGACATCGCGACTGGTTGAAACAAGGCTTCGACGAAGGTGTGTTCCTGCTGGCTGGATCGTTGAAACAGGCTCAGGGCGGCGGGATATTGGCTCAGGCCGGATCGCGGGAGGAGATTGCCGCGCGGGTGCAGGCCGACCCCTTTGTCGCGGCGGATGTGGTAACCGCGGAAATCCTCGAACTCGACCCGGCCCGCGCCGATGACCGCCTGTCCTTTCTGATGAAGTGAGACCTGCAGATGACCCAAACGATCCCCGGCCCCGATGGTCTGCCCCGCTGCACATGGTGTCAGTCCGCGCCGGAATTCTTCGACTATCACGACAGCGAATGGGGCTATCCGGTGGGTGATGACCAGCGCCTCTTTGAAAAAATCTGCCTGGAGAGTTTCCAGTCGGGGCTGAGTTGGCGCACCATTCTGGCCAAGCGCGAGAACTTCCGAGCGGCTTTCGCCGGGTTCGATTTCAACAGGATGGCCGAGTTTGATGCGGGCGATGTCGAACGCCTGCTGGGCGACAAGGGCATCGTGCGTCATCGCGGCAAGATCGAGGCGGTGATCAACAATGCCGCGCGAGCGCAGGAATTGGTGGCCGAAAAGGGATCAATCGCCGCCCATGTCTGGAGCTTCGAACCTGACCCCACCAGCCTGCCCGAGCCGCAAACAGCATCGACCTCACCTGAGTCGCATGCTTTGTCGAAGGACCTGCGCAAGCGGGGCTGGAGATTCGTGGGCCCCACCACGGTCTACGCGCTCATGCAGGCAATGGGGTTGATCAACGACCACGCGACAGGCTGCGTGATGCGGGAAAAAGCCGCCTCGAAACGGAAATCCTTCACAAAACCCACCTGAGGCCCACGAAAAAACCGCGCCCTGCGGGGCGCGGTCTAAGCGGTTTGCAAAGCGATTAAGGCGCTTCCAAACGCCTTGCCCGATCTCAGACCGAGGCGCGGTAGATCTTGTCGATATTGCTGCCCAGAGCCGCGTTGAATTCCGCGTCGGACATCTGTTTCGACAAGCCTTCGGCCAGCGCGCGTGAAAACGACGCAATCATGTTGTCATTCTGGTCCAGCAGGGTGCAGGCCTCATCGGTTGAATACCCGCCCGACAGCGCCACCACGCGCAGCACGCGGGGATGCGCGGCCACTTCGGCATAGAGGTTTGACTTGCTCGGCAGGGTCAGCTTCAGCATCACCTCCTGCCCTTCACCCAGCGTATCAAGGTTTTTCAGCAGTTCCGCCTTCAGGATATCCTCGGCCTCGGCCTTGGTTTCGGAGTGGATGTTCACCTCGGGCTCGATGATCGGCACCATCCCGGCCTCCAGCACCGTGCGCCCGACCTCGAATTGCTGTGCGACAATTGCAGCGATGCCATCGGCATCTGCCTCATGGATCACCGAGCGTTCCTTGGTGCCGAATACGCCCAGCGGCGCGGCCTTGGCCAGCGTGTCGGCCAGGCCGGGGATCGGTTTCATCATCTGAACGCCATTGGCCTGATCCTCAAGCCCCTTGTCGATCTTCAGGAACGGCACCACGCCTCGCTCGGACCACATGTATTCCGCGACCTTGCGACCGTCGATCTCTTCGCCCAGCGTACGTTCGAACAGGATCGCGCCGATCACCTTCTCGCTGGTAAAATCATCGGCCAGAATAATCCGCGCGCGCATGCGCTGGATCTCGTCGAACATTTCTTCTTCCGAGCCGTATTGCGCCGCATCCACCCCGTAGAGCGCCAGTGCCTTTGGCGTCGATCCGCCGCTCTGGTCCAGCGCGGCAATGAAACCGGCACCTTTTGTCATCTGTTCGCGCTGCGCTTGATTGGACATATCACTTACCCGTCAACTTGATTCCACTTACCGTTCGCATACCCGATGAACTGCGGCGATGGTAGGTTGTTAGCGTCGGACAACGCGCAACCAGATGCCATCTTTGGCCCGAACGGTCAGATGTGCGACCGGAACCGGGTCTTTGCCCGGCACAAGCTCAAACCGGAAGCGCCGCAGCAGCACCGACAGGATCAACGGCCCCTCGACCATGGCAAAGCCTGCCCCGGTGCAGACGCGCGGTCCGGCAGAGAACGGAATATAGGCCTCGCGTTGGCAGGTCTTGCCGTTTTCAGTGGCCCATCGGGCCGGATCGAACCCGTCGGGATTGTCCCAAAGCCTGTTCTGGCGGTGCAGGTGCCAGGGGCTGATCACCACCTGCGCGCCCTTGGGCACATCACGGTCGCGGAACTGGTGCGGACATTGCGCCTCGCGGACCATCATCGGCACTGGTGGATAAAGCCGCAGCGCCTCGCGGAACACATCGCGGCTGACCTTCAACTGCCCCATGGTACCAAAATCGGGACTCCCATCCAGCGCCTGCGCCTCTTGAGCCACCTTCTCCTGCCAGTCGGGATAGAGCGCCAGCAGGTAAAGCGCCCAGGCCAGCGCCGAGGCGCTGGTTTCATGCCCGGCAAGGAAAAAGATAGCCACCTGATCCACCATCTCATCGGTGTCAAAGCGCTGCCCCGTTTGCGGATCGGCTGTGGTCATGATCTTGGTGGCCAGATCGTCGGGCGCGGTGCCCGCCTCAATCGCGCGCATCCGTTCCGCCGTCAACTCGGTGATCAGCGCCCGAATGCGCGCCGCATTGCGTCTTGTGGCGCGCGCGTGGAAGCGTGGCAGCCAGCGCGGCAAGGGCACAAAGGCCGCAAGGTTCAGGATCGGCTGCGCGCGCTGATAGGCGCGGAAACGGGTGAAGACCTCTGCCGCGACATCGTTTTCGATCGGGATCGAAAACAAAGTGCGAAAGATCACATCCGCCGCCGCGTGGCTGGTCACTTCTTCGATCTCGGTGATCTGTCCGGCCTGCGCCTGCAGCCGGTCCGCCGCAGCCTGCGCTGCGGCCAGCATCGCCGGGAACGTATCGCGCAGCCGCCCGCCCTCGAAAGCCGGATCGATAATGCGGCGCTGACGTTTCCAGGTCTCGCCATTGGTCAGGAACACCGAATTGCCCAGAAGCGGCCGCAGCCCTTCGCCGATCCGGTCGGATTTCGGGAAATCCTCGGGGCTTTCTTTCAGCACCCTGCTCACCAGTTCGGGCTGGTTGATCAGGAAGGAGCGGAAAAACGGCGTGCGGAACTCGGCCATCCACGCGCGATAGAGCCGCTCGGGCTGCGCCGACAGGATATCGCGCCGAAACAGGCGCAGATAGCGCAGGAGCGAGACCTTGTCGGGCCGTGCGGGGGGTTTGGGCGGGTTCATGCGGCGTCCATCGAGGTGTATTTCGAGACGGGCACATCAATGCGCGATTTTGACGGTGCGCGGGTCGCATAACGTTCGGCCAGTGTCAGCGGTCCGGCGGTGATGCGAAAGTAATCGTAATCGCCGGGCCGGTCGAAGGCGCAAAGATACTGGAAATGCAGCCGGAAGAAGCGCCAGCGCAGCGCCCGCCAGCGCGCTGGGCTGAGCGTCTGGGTGAAGGCCGCCGAAAAGACCAGCGGCCAGCGCTTGCCCCCCGGAGCCACGCCGCTCACCGTCACCGGATCACACAGCGCAAAGGCGCAGCCATCGCCGGGGGCCGAGACATCGACCCAGGCCAACGCATCACTGGTGCTGAGCGCGTTCAAATCCGCCCGCAGACGCTGCGCGCGTGGCAGGAAAGACACCATCGGCACCACCTGCCCCAAGGACAGGAACCCCAGCGACGGGCCGCCTACGGGCACCTCTCCCGCACGGATCAGATCGGCCAGCACCGACACGCCCAGATGCGCGCCGGAGCTGTGACCGACCACCAGCACCTCATCCACATCCGTATGCAGCGCCGCGCTGATTGCAGCCCGAAACTTGCCCATCCGCGCCTCCAGCGCCGGGGGATTGGCACCGCGAAGCTGCGCCGAATAAGCATAGTCATGCATCAGGTAATAGGCAAAGAACCGGCCGTCCCGCGCCCGGAACCAGCGCAACAGGGCTATGCCCGCTGCCATACCACCAACCGTCCCCAGCAACGCAAAAATCCCGCCGGGCAGCAAGGTGGCCACTCGATAGACCACCCAGCCCAGCCCAATTGCCAGCAGCAACTGACCCAGCAGCATCACCACCGGGTACAGCGCCGCGATCACCGGCCCTTTGCGCAACCGCATCAGCCGCCAGAGGGTGCCCGACCCGACATAAATCCACGCCGTGCGCAGCATCTGCAGATAGGTCGCCGCAATCGTGTTCGACATGCTGTCGCGCACGATATCGGACCAGACCAGCACCTCGACCCCGGCTTCGACCTGTCGCCTGTCTTGTACCGAGCGCACATCCCAGCCATAGGGGCCGGATCCGGTCTTGCCCGTCAGGGCGATCTCATAGCCCGAGATCGCCGCCTGCGCCGCGCCTTCCTTGCGATACAGCTCACGATATCTGCGGGGATGAATCGGATCATAGCCGGGGATGTAGAACACCCGGCGCCGAAAGGGTTTATCTGGCCGTTCACTGCTCATCTCGGACCTCTTGCGGTCAGACTAGCGCAGCGAGTGGGCAAGAGTAAGGCCCTGAAAGGGCGCTTGCTTTTGTGGTTCAGCCCAGGTTGGCCAGCGGCGGGAAGGCCTCTAGCAGCCAATAGGAGAAGTCCGAGAACCCGCCCGTCAGCATCAGCAACCCGATGGTCCAGAGCAGCAGACCCATCACGCGTTCAATCCGGTCCATATGGCGCTTCATCCATCCCATGAGCCCCTTGAGGCGCGGCAAGAAGGCCGCCACCAGCAGAAACGGAATGCCCAACCCCAGCGCATAGACCGCCAGCAGCATCGTGCCCCGTGTCAGCGAGGCCTCGGAGGCGGCCAGAGACAGGATCGCGCCCAATTGCGGCCCGATACAGGGCGTCCAACCAAAGGCAAAGGCCAGACCCAGAACATAGGCCCCGAACGAGCTGCCGCCACGATCGCCCACATCAATGCGCGCCTCGCGGTCCAGAAACCCGATCCGGTAGACCCCGACAAAATGCGCGCCAAACACCATCACGATCAGACCCGCGACCAGGTTGAACGTCTCCTGATGTTGCAAAAACACCGTTCCGATAGCTGAGGCCGTGAAGCCTAGAAAAAGGAACACGGTCGACAGCCCCAGCACAAAAAACAGCGCCGGCAGCATCACCTTGTTGCGCCCTTCGCTTTCTTCGCTCAGATCGGTGACCGACACGCCGCTCATATAGGCCAGATAGGGCGGTACGATGGGCAGCACGCAGGGCGACAAAAAGCTGATCACCCCTGCCATGAGGGCAATGGTCATCGCCGGAATCAGACTGGCGTCTATGATGGAAATCTCGAACATGCCTGTCACATAGGCGATCTTTGCGGCAAGGTCACGACGCCAATGGGTCACATCATTGTGGTGTCCATCCGGACACGGGCTTGCGGTGATCTTCTGGACACAGGGCACGCGGCGCAATAAGTGCCTCGCATGAACGATGATACCGATACGCTGGATGCGCTGGGGCTGCTCTGCCCCCTGCCCGTCCTCAAGGCCCGCAAACGGCTTAAATCACTGCCCGAGGGCGCCACGCTGCGCATATTGGCAGATGATCCCGCCGCCGTGGTGGATGTGCCGCATTTCTGCGCCCAGGCCGGTCACGCGCTGATCTCACAGACCGAAGCGGGCGACCATCAGATTTACGTGATCCGCAAGGGTGGATGAAAAAAGGCGGGTCCTGAGACCCGCCTTTATCGATTGTTCAACCGATCGCGTCCTAGCTGCCCAGCGACCACCAGCCGCGCCGTTTCGGCTTGGCGGGTTTGGCCTCGGGTTCGGGCGTTTCCGTGACCGATTCCAGAACCGGCTCGGGCGCGGGTTCGGCCACAGGTTCGGCACCGTCGGGCTCTGCAACCTCTTCTGCCTCTTCTGCAACCTCAGCTGCGACGCTGGGCGCTTCCGGTTCCGCCGGGACCTCTTCGGGGGCAGCGGCGATCTCGGGTTCTGAGACAGGCGCATCATCGGCAGCCACTGGGGCCTCCTCGACCACCTCAGCCACAGCCTCTGCAACGACGGGAGCCTCATCACCACCCTGCTCGACCGGGGCCTCGTCCTTCTTGGCCGCCCGTTTGCGGGTTCTGCGCTTGGGCTTCTCCGCCTCGGCATCAGGCGCTTCTTCGGCCTCCGCCGCAACCGCATCATCGCTTGCAGGCGCATCACCAGCGGCGTCCGCCGTGTCGGTTTCGGCGCTGGCCTCTGGTGCCACCTCCTGCGCCTCATCATCGGTCTTTTTCTTGCGGCTGCGCGATCTGCGGGTCCGCTTCGGCTTGGCGTTTTCCTCGCCTTCACCCGAGTCAGGCGCCGTCTCAGCCGCCGCTTCGGCAGGTTCGCCCTCTGCAGGTTGATCACCTGAATCCGCGCTGGCCTCCTGCGCCTCGGTGCTCTCTGCGCCGTCCTCAGACCGGTTGCCTTTCCGCTTGCGCCGACGCCGACGCTTGCGCTTGGGCTTGGCTTCGCCCTCGGCGTCGACCGTCTCGGCATCCGACTGCGCCTCACTCTCGGTCGGCGCTTCCGCCTCATCCGCGTCGATCTGATCCATCAGCGAGGTATCGACTGACACAACGGGGGCCGCCACTTCGGCCACGATACGCGTTGCCGTCTTGAACTTCTCGATCGAGAAATCGGGGCTGACCAGATGGGTATCCCCCTCAAGGCGCACCGACAAACCATAGCGGGCTTCGATCTGGGCGATATGCTCGCGTTTCTGATTCATCAGGAAATTGGCGATATTGACCGGGCAGCGCACCAGAACTTCGCGGGTGCGGCGGCGGGTGCCTTCCTCTTCGACCTGGCGCAGAATGGCCAACGCCATGTTGTCGTCGGAGCGGATCAGACCGGTTCCGTGACAGGACGGGCATGGCTGCGTTGTCGCTTCGATCATGCCGGGGCGCAGGCGCTGGCGGCTCATCTCCATCAGGCCAAAGCCCGAGATGCGGCCCACCTGAATGCGCGCGCGGTCGGTCTTGAGCCGGTCCTTCATGCGCTTTTCGACGGCCGAGTTGTTCTTGCGCTCGTCCATGTCGATGAAGTCGATGACTATCAGACCGGCCAGATCGCGCAGCCGCAACTGGCGTGCCACCTCATCGGCGGCCTCAAGGTTGGTCTTGAGCGCGGTTTCCTCGATCGAAGCCTCTTTGGTGGCCCGGCCAGAGTTCACGTCGATCGCCACCAGCGCCTCGGTCACGCCGATCACGATGTAGCCGCCGGACTTCAACTGCACCACCGGGTTGAACATGCCCGCCAGATAGGTTTCCACCTGATAGCGCGCAAACAGCGGCAGCGCGTCTTCATACCGCTGCACGTTCTTGGCGTGGCTCGGCATGATCATCTTCATGAAGTCCTTGGCGATGCGATAGCCCGCCTCGCCTTCGACCAGCACCTCGTCGATATCGCGGTTGTAGAGGTCGCGGATCGAGCGTTTGACCAGATCGCCCTCTTCATAAATCTTGGCGGGCGCGATGGATTTCAGCGTCAGCTCGCGGATCTGCTCCCAGAGCCGCTGCAGATACTCATAATCGCGCTTGATCTCGGCCTTGGTGCGCTTGGCACCTGCCGTCCGCACGATCAGACCGGCGCCCGAAGGCACATCAATTTCGGCGGCGATGTCCTTGAGTTTCTTGCGATCCGTGGCGTTGGTGATCTTGCGGCTGATGCCGCCACCGCGGGCGGTGTTGGGCATCAAGACGCAATAGCGACCCGCCAGCGACAGGTAGGTTGTCAGAGCCGCACCCTTGTTGCCGCGCTCTTCCTTGACCACCTGCACCAGCATAACCTGGCGTACCTTGACCACTTCCTGGATCTTGTAGCGGCGCGGACGCGGTTTGCGCGGCGGGCGGATATCCTCGCTGTCATCATCATCCGCAACGGATTCGATGTTTTCGTCCTTCTTGGAGGCGTCCGAGCCCTTTGCCTTCGGCGTGTCGTCAGCCTCCTCTTCAGCGTCCTGCGCATCCACCTCTGCAGCATCCGCTTCTGCTTCTGCCTCGGGGGTGTCATCCTCCGAACCCTCGGCTTCGGCTGCTGGTTCCTCTGCTTCCGAACTCTCCTCGACCGCACTGTCCGCGTCAGTGCCCTCAGCCGTATCAACCTCTGAGTCCTCAGGCTCGGCAACCGGCGTTTCCGCAACGGTCTCCATCGGAGAGCTGCCTTCGGGCACGATATCGGCGTCCGCCTCGGTCTCGTCGCTCAGATCGATGGTTTCCATGCCGTCGATCTCGACCTCCTTGGTCTCGACGGCATCCTCGCTCACCACATCCTCGGCCTTGGTCTTTGAGCGCGAGCGGCGGCGTGGTTTCGACGATTTCGCCACTTCGGCCTCGTCGCGGGCACGCAATGCCTCGGCATAAGCGCGCTCTTCCTCCATCAGCGCCTCGCGGTCGGCGACGGGAATCTGGTAGTAATCGGGATGAATCTCGGAAAACGCCAGGAAACCATGGCGATTTCCGCCATAGTCTACAAAGGCGGCCTGTAGCGAGGGTTCGACCCGCGTTACCTTGGCGAGATAGATGTTGCCGGCAAGCTGCCGGCGGTTTTCGGCCTCGAAATCAAATTCCTCGACCTTGTTTCCGTCAACCACCACGACGCGGGTCTCTTCCGCGTGGGTGGCATCGATAAGCATTTTCTTTCCCATGTTTCCTTGGTGCACCGCGCCAATGGCACGCGTCGCCTGAGACCAGGCGGTCCGGCATGTCTGGGGGGGTGTCTTGTCAGGGCGATTTCAGACGCAGCGCGGCAGGGTCCGGCCAACTGGCCCCCTGCCCGATTTCTCAATCCTTGCGCGCGCGTCATCGCGGTTCTTCTCCGACAGACGCGGGGGTTCCGCCGCCTGCCCACTTATTTCCTTTCTCCCAACGCATCGGAAGAAGGCACTCCACTGCCCCTTTTGCGGGGCAATAATCTATCTGCAATGTCCTGCGGATATTTCGTCCAACCTGGACAAAGCAGCGAATCTCTAAACGGGGTTTAAGGACCAAAATCCCGGCCCGACCCGTTCCCACACCATAAAGGGAGACTTGTGGAAAAGACAATGGGCAAAACAGGCTGCGCAACACCCCTTGTTCATCTGGCCAGAAATATCCCGGGGTGTGAATTGAACCGCAGGCTCAAGAGAGGGGCTGGCCCCTCTCTTGCGCAAACCTACAGATAATCAGAGCGCTGCAAGCCATATTTGGCCATCTTCTCGTTCAGTGTCCGGCGCGGCAGGCACAGCTCATCCATGACGCTGGCAATCGAGCCCTTGTGGCGGCGCATGGTGTTGTCGATCAGCATTCGCTCGAACGCCTCGACATATTCCTTGAGCGGCTTGCCCTCGGTGGTCATCACCGGCTGCATCTCTTCATGATCCGACATCAGCAGCGATGCAATCGTGCCCGAGCCGCGCCGCGCCTGCAGCACCGCGCGTTCAGCGATGTTGATCAGCTGGCGCACATTGCCCGGCCAGGGCGCCTGCAGCAGCTGTGCGGCCTCCTGCGCGCTCACCTGTGGTGCGTCGCAGCCATATTCTTCGGCAAACTGTTCCGAGAGCCGCGTGAACAGCGTCAGGATATCCTCGCCGCGCTGACGCAGCGGCGGCATGGTGATGCGCAAGGCGGCCAGCCGGTAGAACAGGTCAGGCCGCAGCGCATCTTCGCAGGTCTTGCCTGCCTCCTGCAGGTTGGAGATCGCCACAATCCGGGTTTCTGCGGGCGTGCCCTGCTGGTTCATCACGCTCAGCAGCTTGGCCTGCAACGTGTCGCTGAGCGCTTCGATATCCTCCAGCACCAGCGTGCCGCCGCGCGCCTCTTCGATGGCGGGCAGTTCGGCATCCTCTGGGTTCATCGGGCCAAAGAGCCGCTTGGCCAGCGCCTCTTCCTCCAGCGCGGCGCAGGAGATCAGCACGAATTTCTTGCCCGCCCGGCTGCCCACCGCATGCAGCGCATGCGCCGCCAGCGTCTTGCCGGTGCCAGTTTCGCCGTCGATCAGCACGTGACCATCCGCCTGACCCAGATCGAGAATATCCTCGCGCAGCCGCTCCATCACCGGGCTGGCGCCGATCAACTTCTTCATCAGTTGCGAGCCGTCGCTCAACTCGCGCCGCAGGGCGCGGTTGTCGAGCGTCAGGCGCCGGTTCACCGTGGCGCGCTTGGCGAGTTCCGACATCCGGTCCGGGTTGAACGGCTTCTCCAGAAAATCGAACGCCCCCACCCGCATTGCCTCAACCGCCATCGGCACATCGCCATGGCCGGTGATCATGATCACCGGCAGCGTGCTGTCCGAACCCATCAGCTTCTTGAGAAACTGCATCCCGTCCATGCCGGGCATCCGGATGTCAGAGATCACGATGCCGGGATATTCCGGCCCCAAAACCTTGAGCGCATCCTCGGCGCTGGCAAAGGTCTCGGTGTCATAGCCGGACAGGGCCAGCCATTGGCTGATCGACTGCCGCATGTCCTGTTCGTCATCCACAATCGCAATTTTCATGGCCTGTGCCATTGATGTACCTCTTACTCTGCGGCCTCGACGCCGCCTTCCAGAATGGGCAGGCGCATTTCAAATACTGCCCCCCCATGTTGTCCGTTGCGCGCTGTCAGACGCCCGCCATGGTCGTTGACGATCCCCGACGATATGGCAAGCCCAAGCCCGACACCATCCCCCGGCCGCTTGGTGGTGTAGAACGGCTCGAACAGCGCATCGAAATCTTCGATCCCGTCGCCATTGTCGCGCACCGTCAGGATCGCCGTTTCCCCCGCTGCGAGGATAATCTCGACCTCGGGATCGCCCACCGTTTTGGTGGCATCCAGCGCATTTCTGAGCAAGTTTACCATAACCTGTTCAATTCGCATACGATCTCCCATCACGAGGACCGGAGTGTCGGGCAGTATCTGGGTGATCTTGACCTGTCGGTGGCGCAGTTGCGGCTCCATCATCGCCAGTGACGCGGCCAGCGCATCGCCCATATTTACAGGCGAAAACGCATCCGCGCCCTTGCGCGCATAAGATTTCAGCTGCCGCGTGATCGCGCCCATCCGCTCGATCAGATCGTCGATCCGACCGAAGGAGGACAGCGCCTCTTCGGGGCGGTTGCGGCGCAGCAGAAGGCGCGCACCGGCCAGATAGGTTTTCATCGCCGCCAGCGGCTGGTTCAGCTCGTGACTCACCGCCGCAGACATCTCGCCCAGTGCGGCCAATTTCGAGCTTTGTTCCAGCGTCTGCTCGGCCACGGCGAGGGTTTCCTGTACCCGCTGACGCTCAGCAATTTCCCGCTGTAGCCTGCTGTTCAATGCGCGAAGCTCTGCCGACTCGCGCTGGAACAATGCCATGCGCAACGCGGTTTTCCGGCTCAGCCCATAGAAGACCAGCGCCAGCAGAATCGCGAATCCCATGATTTCCAACGCCAAAACACCGTTCACCCGCTCGCGGACAGAGGCGTATGTGGTGAAGGATGTCATCTGCCAGCCACGGAACGGAATGCGGTTTTCCATCCGGATCACCGCCTCGCCCTGCAGGTAGGCATCAGCGGGCAGCGCGGTCCAACCGGCGGTGGCGCGGATGGCACGCTCGATCGCCCCTTGCGGGGTCTGGCGCTGCAACGCCTCTTGCTCATCCAACCCACGCCAGCGCGGCTCGGTCGACAGGATGATCGTGCCGGTGCTGTCGGTCACCAGAACCGCATCAGATATCCCCGCCCAGGCGCGCTCGAATTTCTGCAGGTCGACCTCGACCACGATGACACCCAACAGCTCGCCATTAGCTTCGATCTTGCGCGAATAGCTGAAGCTGTAGCCCCCGGATTCGCGCTGGATAACGGTAAAAATTGTGGCGTTTGAGCGGATCGCATCAATGAAATTGGCGGCCGCGCGGTGTTGTTCACCGATACGGTTGCGATCGGTGGCAGCCACCGCGCGCCCGTCCTGATCCAACAGCATCAGCGACGCCGCGCCGATTTCCTCGACAAACGAGATCAGCCGCTGGGTGGACAGCGAGAAATCATTCGATTGCAGCGCCGAGATCAGCGTCGGGTCGCGCGCCAGCAATTGCGGCACGATGGCGTTGCGTCTGAGCTCGCTCAGCAGGTTTCCGGAATAAAGCGCCAGTCGCAGCTCGGCCCGGTTGCGGGTGCTCTGGGTAAAGCGGTCGGTCAGCAGCCGGTTGGTCACCCAGACCGTGGCCGCCACCGCAACCAGCAGCACCAGCAGAATACCGCGCACCCGCCAGGACACCGCGCCCGAGTCCGACACGGGCGGGGCAGACTCCCGCGCATTGGAATTGTCACCATTCATGAGGCAACGCTACTTGGGCGCGGAGTTCTGCTCAAGTCATGCCGGCGTGAGGACACCCGCCAATGCGCGGAAGAGCGCCACCCCATCCGTGCCGCCATGCCCCTCATCGGCGGCCCGCTCGGGATGGGGCATCATCCCCAACACCCTGCGGTTCTGCGACAGGACCCCCGCAATATCGGCCACTGAACCGTTGGGATTCTGGTCATAGGTAAAGGCCACGCGATCCTGATCATGCAGCATCGCCACGGTATCGTCATCGGCAAAATAGTTGCCGTCATGATGCGCAATCGGGATGCCGATCACATCGCCGGCGTTATAGCCTTCGGTAAAGGCGCTGTCGCTGGTGGCAACTTTCAGCCCAACGGTCTTGCAGATATATTTCAGCCCCGCATTGCGCAGCAGCGCGCCGGGCAGGATGCCGGTCTCGGTCAGGATCTGGAAACCGTTGCAGATGCCCATGGCGTAGCCGCCACGCTCGGTATGGGCCTGCACCGCCCGGATGATCGGCGATTGTGCGGCAATCGCGCCGCAGCGCAGATAGTCACCATAGGAAAAGCCACCGGGCACACCGACGATATCGACGCCTTCGGGCAGGTCCGCATCCTTGTGCCAGACCATCGCGACATCAAAACCCGCGCGCTCGAACGCCACCGCAAGATCGCGGTCGCAATTGGAGCCGGGAAAGACAATGACCGCCGCCTTCATCCCTGCATCTCGATGCTGTAGGATTCGATCACGGTATTGGCCAGCAGCTTTTCACACATGGCGGTGACATCCGCCTCGCTGGCGCCCTCGGCCAGCTGCAAATCGATCACCTTGCCCTGGCGCACGCCCTCGACCTTGTCGAATCCCATTGCGCCGAGCGCGTGGCGCACCGCCTCGCCCTGCGGATCGAGAACCCCGTTCTTGAGCATCACATGCACCCGTGCCTTCATCTGTCGCAACTCCCAGCGCGGCCCGGACTGTCCGAGGCCCTTATTCCGTTGCGCGGGGGAATAGCCTGCCTGAGCGCGCGGAACAACCCTTGGTGAAGGGCCGTCTTATTAGCTGTCCGGCCCGGAAAACAGATGCGGGTAATGGGCGTCGATTGAATCGAAGATGCCCGTCAGCACCATTTCCACGGAAACCGCCACAAGGATGATCGCCATGATCCGAGTGATCACGCTGATCATCGTCATGCCCAACAGGCGCGAGATCTGATGCGCAAAGATCAGGCCCAACCCCACGATCCCGCAGGCGATCAGCGCGGCGGATCCCAGCGTCACAAGCTCGGCCCCGTCCGAAAGCTGATGCGAAAAGACAATCGTCGTGGTGATCATCCCCGGCCCGATGGTCAGCGGAATCGCCAGGGGCACGACGGCAAAGTTCATCTTGCGCTCCTTGCCCTCTTCGACGGCCACCTGATCGCCTTGCGCACGATCCTCGGCGTTCAGCATCGACATCCCGATGCCGAAGATAATGATCCCGCCCGCGACCCGGAACGAGGGCACGTCGATCCCGAATATCGCCAGTATCTCCTCGCCAGTCGCAACCGCGATCAGCGCAATGACGGTGATCGTGATCGTCACGATGATCGCAATGCGCCGCCGTTCGGCCTGCGAGAAGCCATTCGTCATGCTCAGAAAGATCGGGATGTTGTAGAGCGGATTGAAAATCGCCAAAGCCGCGCCCAGAAACTTGAAAAAGATCGCCTGATTGAACAGTTCGGCCATTGCTGTCCCCATCTCCGTCCCGACGGGAAGATGAAAACAACAGTTGCGGGAAAAAATAAAGACCTGCCTGTCGCGATCACCCGGATTGCACGCCATCACCGGGCATCGGATGGTCGGACCACCATTGAAACACCGCTTTGGCATAGTCCGCGAGGATGCGGACCCAGCGCTTGATGTCATCTTCGGAGTTCAATTCATCCGCACGCAAGTCTGCAAACAACAGCTTAAGCGAACATTCCAAATTGGGCCTCAGCCCATCGGTCATGAGCATATCCAGGATGCGCGAATGCGGTCTGTTCAAATCAAAGCACAGCATCACGACTAGGTCATTTTCATCCCTTGGCCCCAAAGTGTAGATCGCTTGAGAGGGGGTGATATTTCGTTCCTTCAACCCTAGCCCATCCGCGTCCTCGGAGACTGCGTGTATGGCCTGATCCGTCATTTCGACATTCAGGCGAAAGCTATAACGCCAACCGGGTGTTTGTTCAGGTTCGGGGAGGCTCAATGTGACCTCGCTGATCAGAGTCGACGCATCCATGCGGACCTCTCTCCTCTCCTTCTCTGGAAGTTCCCAAAACCCATGCAGCCCAGCAAACAGACCCAATCGTAGTTCTTCTGGGGTGTGGGCCTCGCCCTTCGCCAACTCGCACAGCACGGCGTCTAGCTCAGCGGGGACAAGCCCTTCGAAAGGCGGCTCGCCCGCATAGATCGCGCGGGTCATCTTGGTCATTTTCGGGATCAGATGGGGTACTGCATACATGCTCTGCCTCACAAGCGGTCGAGTGTCACGAAAGGTGATGCCTCGCACCTTAGACAGGGAAGAAACCATTAACAATCTGTAAATAAAGGAGGTTTCGCGACGAAACCTCCCTCAATCGCGCATGAGAGGCAGGATATACCCTGCCCGCCCACCATTCTATCAGTTGATCAGCGTCGGCTTGCTCACCGGGGCCGATTTCGGCATCACACCCAGGCGGCGGGCCACTTCGGAATAGGCATCCGTCAGATTGCCCAGATCGCGGCGGAACACGTCCTTGTCCAGTTTCTGGCCAGTCTCGATATCCCACAGGCGGCAGCTGTCGGGGCTGATCTCGTCCGCGATGATCAAGCGCTGGAAATCACCATCATAAACCCGTCCGATCTCGATCTTGAAATCGACCAGCTTGATGCCGACGCCATACATCAGGCCCGACATATAATCGTTGACCCGCAGCGCCAGGCTGAGGATGTCATCCATGTCCTGCTGGCTGGCCCAACCGAAGGCGGCGATGTGTTCCTCGGTGACCAGCGGGTCGCCCAGCCCATCATCCTTGTAGCAATATTCCACGATCGGGCGCGGCAGTTGCGTGCCCTCTTCGATGCCCAGCCGTTTCGACATGGTCCCGGCGGCAAAGTTGCGCACGATGACTTCCAGCGGCACGATCTCACAGGCGCGCACCAGTTGCTCGCGCATGTTCAGCCGCTTGAGGAAATGGGTCGGCACGCCGATATGATTCAGACCGGTCATGAAGAACTCGGACAGGCGGTTGTTCAGCACCCCCTTGCCTTCGATCACGTCCTTCTTTTCGGCGTTGAAGGCGGTGGCATCATCCTTGAAGTATTGCACGATGGTGCCCGGCTCGGGGCCTTCATACAGAATCTTCGCCTTGCCTTCGTATATTTTCTTGCGACGTGCCATTGCCGACCTTTCGGGCTGGAAACAGGGGATCAGCCCCCCACCGCGCCCTCATAGTGCAAGTGTGGCAGTGCCGCAAGCGAGGTACACAAAGGCTGGCGCTCATGTAGGAGAACCACGCTCGACCTCTGATGTAGCTATGCGGACAAAGCGGACGACACCGGGTAGCTTGCTAGTCGACTATTCCAACTGGCGGCAGCAGTTGAACGCCGCCCTTCGACGGTTCATCAGGAAGTATTTGCCACTCGGGTAACGGTTTGACGACCGGGGGATCGAGCACCACGACGGGATATTCTTCAACCCAATAACCGCCCCACTCTACGCCACACTTAGCAAGTGCCGAAACGACATCTGGCGGCACAAAGCTAGAACCAAAAACCAACAGATCATCATTTTGGTCTCTTGTTTCATAGGCGATCCATTTACCAGCCGCGATATCCAGAAGCGCCGCCCAAGTACCGTGATAACCAAGCCTTCGACCAGTGACAAAGAAATAGCCATCGGCTAATCGAACTAACTCGTGCTCATAGGGGAGTTCGAGGACTGCTTGCGAAAGCTCCCACTGGGCCTCATGCAAAGGTTCTGCATGGCCGTTCAGCGAGTTGATGCATGATACTATATCGACCGCCGCATCTGCCTTATCGGCAAGCACTGGTGATGACGGTAAGAGAATAGCGGCTGCTAGAGCCAAAGCGAACTTCTTCATCCCCTCGATGTAGTCATATCAACAAATCTTGCTAGTGCGCTCGTATTGTAACTTTGGGCTCACGCACTAAATCGCTCCGCGATATGGGCTCTGTTTGGCGTGAGTTGTGCTTACGCGGGATATGTTTCGCGGTTTGTTGAGTTGGGAGTTTCCTGTTGATCGAGGTGATTTTGCCTCGATTGACAGAGGGTTTTCCCA
>NZ_JBGRUO010000026.1:0-64993 GCF_041537905.1 Ruegeria jejuensis
GACCTGGAAAACGTTCTTGGCCAAATCAACGCCGATTGTGGTAACTTGCATGGGGTGGCTCCTCTCAAAAGCAGACTTAGACACCCGCACTATGGCGCATTGCGACGCCGGTTGGAGCAGGAGCCATCCACCCAATCAGCAATGCGAAAGCTGCGATGCAGCATCCGGAAGGTGCACTGAGTGTCCTCTGTGGGTGGCGCCTGCATTGCAAGTGTTTTCTGGTGATTTCTGCGATCATTTTCGTCAGTACCGTCGTCTGTCCGGCCTCACATGATGATGTCTCCGTCAATAGTATAGTTTCTTCATTGGAATCCGAGGCGAGCTCTCTTCCGACAGACCCCTGTCTGTAAACCTCACATTCGGCGGGATCCTGATCCCAACCACTGTCCCGCATACGGGACCGGAGAACTCCAAAGGAACGGCGCCACTCTGTGATGACGGCATCAATTGTGCCATGCCGGACAACGGCGACGTACCCTCGGTTACCAGGCGGCTATGCCGTCGCAGAGCAACCTGATTTCGCTGATTGTCAACTTGCGGGTTTCATTGTCGCTCCTTGCGGGACTATCCCGTGGGTGGCAAACCGCCAAAGGGCAATCAGCAGCTTCTGGGCGAGTGCAACAATCATTACTTTCCGCACCCGCCGACCGGTCTGACCTGTTCGCTCCCGGAACCAGACAACCTGCTCCGCTCCGGGCTGGTAACGCAGCCAGAGCCAGGCCAGTTCTACCATGGTCGTTCTTAGTCTCCGGTTCCCGGCTTTCCCGATCCCTTGCTCATGTTTTACCCCTCCACTGTTGTAGGGTGTCGCCGTCAGGCCAGCATACGATCCCAACGCCTTGCCATTGGCAAAGTGGCGCACGAAGGCCTCGCGAACCAGCACGGTGGCGCTCTGCACCCCAATACCGCGTAGTTGGCAAAGCTGCTGGATCATTTCGCCCGCCTTATCCTCAGCGGGTTCCTTAACCACGGCATCACGTTCCCGTTCCAGCTGAGCGATTTGGGTGAGGACGAGCTCGAGCCTGGTTAAAAGCCGTTCAATTTTTTGCAAATGCATTCGGAGGCAATGGTTCACCCAGACCGGTGCGCAAGTCCAGCAATCGGCGTCGTCGACTTTGGAGAAGAGGGTTGTAACCTTCCACGCCCAGCGTTGCCAGGACGGCGTCGATCCGGTTTGCCAGCGCAACGCGCTCGGAGATCAACCCCGTTCGCTCGCGCACGCATCGGCGTGCATCCTCGTCGGCTTCGTCCGGGATCGGTACCATAGAGCAGACCCGAGGTTCTCAGCGCAACCACGCCATCAGAGTGCGGAGAAGCAACTCGGCATCAATCCCGTCGGATTTGGCGCGACGCATGCGGCGATCCACTGGGACACCCGAAGGCTGAATGACGTGGACTGTGACATCCTTTGAGGTCAGCCATCGCGCCAACCAGAAGCCGCACCACCCAGCTTCATAAGTCGCGATCACACGATCGACACGACTATCAGCTGCCGCGGCCCGGCTCCGATACTCGTCAATCGCCGCTTCAAGGGCCAGTTTATCGGGCGCGATGGTTTTCCTGGTTCTGGATTGCGGCAGGCCCGGCACTTGTGCCGCGAGAACCCACGACTTGCTGCTGAGTTCAAAGGCGAGGGCCAGCGTGCTTTCGTAATGAACGGGTTTCGGCATATTGAGTGGCTGTAACATGATCAGATCTCCTCTTCTTGACGGCGCGCAGTCTATCCTCCTAGCGCCCCTCATCATGAGATCTATTAGCGCAGGGCACGCGGCTGCTGGCCCTGATGAATTCCGCGAGCAAGGTTCCAATCGGCTTATCGACCTCGGAGGGCCGCGGACACTCCCGGAGTGTCCTTGCTCGTAGTTGACTTATTTCCGCATCATCACTTCAACGTCTTGCATCTCGTAGACAGCCAGCGTGGTTACAACGCTGGTTGCCGGTATTCCTGTTTCTTCGTGAGCATCGCCCAGATGGCCCGAGCGGCCTTGTTGGCCATGGCCACGGTTGCTAACCTTGGAGGCTGTCGGTCCAACAGGGCGATTGTCCATGGATCTACGCGGTCCGGATTATCCTTCATATGCCTCAGTCGTGCCGTCATGCCTGCTACCAATAGGCGTCGGACGAGGACGAAGCCGCTGTGGCGGCAGGGGCGCTTTTGGTTGGTGTATTGCGATGATCTGACGGTCTGGATTTTGGGACTGGGCGCGTCTGTATACCAATTGATTATCGTCTTACTCAGGTCGTTGTTTGTCGGTAGAGGCGGTAACTGCGCCAAAAAAGTGTTTGATCCCACGGTTTGATGGTGTGATCCTTTCGTTGGAATGGAAGGAAGCAATATGGGACAAATTCGTCATGGCAGCTTGACCTGTTGGACGAATGTCGGGTTCCGGGCTCATCAACTATCGTGAGGATGCACTACTATCTTCAATGAATGAATTTGAAACCCTGAAATCCGAGATGCGTGCCTGCTCTCTTTGCAAAAATCTGCCGCTTGGACCCAACCCGCTATTTCAGCTGAGCGAACAGGCGAGAATCCTGATTGTTGGGCAGGCGCCCGGCCGTATTACACATGCCAAGGGGCGTCCGTTCGATGATCCGTCAGGTGATCGGCTACGCAACTGGTTGGCGATCGACAAGGACAGGTTTTATTCGGACCCCAAGATAGGCATATTCCCGATGGCTTTATGTTTCCCTGGCAGAGGGGCAGGTGGCGATAAGCCGCCACGTAAAGTTTGCGCGACGACCTGGCGCGCTCCGGTCCTAGGGGCATTGCAGGATGTACGACTCACCTTGATCTTGGGCGCATATGCGATTGCATGGCATGCGCCATCGCTTAGAGGACTGTCCGTAGCAGACGCGGTATCGCGGTCAGGTGAGCGTGACGACGGAAATTTCATCCTCCCGCACCCGAGCCCGCGAAACAACCGGTGGCTCAAAAACAACCCTTGGTTTGAGGCAGACATTGTGCCGCGCATACAGCGAAGTGTGTATTCTCTATTGAACAGCTAGGTGGACCAGGTGGCCAGGTTCTGCGGGTTGGTGGTCGAATACGGGACGTGATAAATGACTGAGCAAACAGCGCTGGATGTCGCCCATGCGGCGATGGAGCAGGATGGCGCGGATGATGCCGCCCGGTTGCGGTTTTTCGAACGGCTGGCCGATAGTGAGCTGTTCCTGCTGCTGACGCAGGAGGCACAGGGCGATGAGATCTCGCCAGAGCTGTTTGATGTGGCGGATGGTCGTTTCGTGCTGGTGTTCGACCGCGAAGAGCGGCTGGCCCGTTTCGCCGGGCGGCCCGCGCCTTACGCAGCGCTGTCGGGCCGGGTGCTGGCCGGGATGCTGGCGGGGCAGGGGGTCGGGCTTGGCCTCAATCTGGATGTGGCGCCTTCGGCACAACTGATACCGGGCGAGGCGGTGGACTGGCTGCTGGACACGCTGGCTCAGCAACCCGATCAGGTGGAGGGTCACATCGCCGAACTGCACGCGCCTGCGGGCCTGCCGGAACGTCTGTTGACGGCACTTGACGCGAAACTGGCCACGGCCGCAGGTCTGGCGCAATCGGCTTATCTGGTTGGGGTGACCTATCAGGGCGGGGGCCGCGGTCATCTTCTTGCCTTCGTGGATGCCCCCGAGGGCGCGCGCGAGGCGCTGGCCAAGGCAGCCTCGGAGGCGCTGACCTTTTCCGGTATCGAAGCCGGTTCAATGGATGTGGGTTTCTTTGCCGCCAGCGACCCCATGGCGGCAAAGCTGGCGCGACACGGGTTGCGCTTTGATTTACCGCAGCCTGAGCCGCTGGCAACAGCACCCGCAGCGCCCGGCATGGACCCGGAAAAGCCGCCGGTGCTCAAGTAAGCACTGCTTCCGTTCTGCGGGCGCGACCCGTCAAGACCGCGCCGCAGGGCCGATCACTCTGCTGCCGGTTCCAGCTTGTCCTGGGTGCGATGCTCGAAATCGCTGGCGTCATGGCGCTCGTGCAGCTGGGTATGGGGTTCGCCAAAGGCTCGGTTGACCATGCGGCCGCGTTGGACCGCCGGGCGCGCGTCGATCTTTTTGGCCCATTTCATTACGTTTGCGTAGCTGCTCACATCCAGAAATTCTGCTGCGTCATAGAGCCGACCGAGCACCAACTGACCATACCACGGCCAGATCGCCATATCTGCAATGGTGTACTCATCGCCCGCGATATACTCCTTCTCCGCCAGTTCGCGCTCCAGCACGTCAAGCTGGCGCTTGGTTTCCATCGCGAAACGGTTGATCGGGTATTCCCATTTCTCGGGCGCATAGGCGTAGAAGTGGCCAAAGCCGCCGCCCAGGTAAGGCGCGCTGCCCATCTGCCAGAACACCCAGTTCATCACCTCGGTGCGCGCCGGGCCCTCTTTGGGCAGGAACTCACCGAACTTTTCGGCAAGATGAAACAGGATCGAGGCGCTTTCGAACACCCGTAACTCGCCATCGCCAGAACGATCCAAAAGGGCGGGGATTTTTGAATTGGGGTTGGCTCCGACAAAGCCGCTGCTGAACTGGTCCCCTTCGCCAATATTGATCAGCCAGGCATTGTATTCCGCACCGGAATGCCCAAGGGCCAGCAACTCTTCCAGCATGACCGTGACCTTAACGCCGTTGGGGGTCGCCAGGGAGTACAACTGTATCGGGTGGTCTCCGGTCGGTAGGTCCTTGTCATGGGTCGGGCCGGCGATGGGCCGGTTGATAGAGGCAAAGCGCCCGCCGCTTTCTGCGTCCCAGGTCCAGACTGTAGGCGGGGTGTAGGTCGATTGGTCGGTCATCAGCAGGTCATCCATTTCTTGCAGGGCACCACAAGCCCGCGACCCGCAGCTAATACCGTCGCGGCCAAAGTCCAACCCCATCCAGCGTATTTCGGGCCCGGTTTGAAACATTTCGGCAGGTTGGGCTCACGAAATCTCGTGCCATGTCACAGCGCCGCGAGGGGGGCTTCGCAAGTGCTGCAAAGCTCCTATTGTCAGTGTCACGCTGGTCACGCGCCGGCATCTTGATGCAACAACCCCTCAGAGGACCCGATATATGAAACGTTTTGCCTTTGCTCTTGTGACCGCCGCGACCACAGCGCTGGCGCTTCCCGCTTTTGCGGGGCCGCAATATCTTGACGATACCGGCTTTGCTGTTTCGGGCTATGATGTTGTCGCCTACCGCGATCTTCCGCAGGCGAAAGTCGGCCAGTCCCAGCCCGAAGGTGTCAAGGGCAGCACCGAGTTCACCGCCGAATACAATGGTGCCACCTTTGCCTTTACCAACGCGGAAAACCGTGACAAATTCCAGTCCAACCCCGCTTTCTATGCGCCGCAATATGACGGGCATTGTGCCTATGGCGTGTCGCGCGGCGGCAAGGTGCCGGGCAACCCGAACCTGTGGCGCATCGTCGATGACAAGCTCTATCTGAACATCACGCCAAATGTCGTCACCTTCTGGGAAGAGAACATTCCCGGCAATATCGATCTGGCGCAAGGTAACTGGCCCGGCATTGAGGCAGACACAGCCTCGACCAACCCGATCCCGAATTTCGAATCTGCGGCTCCGGTCAAGTAGTCGCGTCGTTACCCCCCTTGTAAACAGTTTGCGCCCGGTCATTTCACCGGGCGCTTTTGTATTGATCATCCCTCTGACAACCCCGAAAAATTGCTCGCCCTATGCGTGCGCGCTTAAAAGGTATAGCCTGACCGGCGAGCGGAGGGGGCTTTACGGATTCGCCATGAAGCCCCTTTACTGTGTTCGTCTATGTGCCAGTCGAAGGGAATCCGGCGATGAAAAGGCTAACGATCTATCAGTTGAATACCGATCCGCTCGGCAGCGCCAATGTTACGGTTCTGGATGCTTTTCAGGTCGATATCGTCGATACGGATGATTTTCTTGAAAACCCGGACGCGGACGGGAACCCGCAATTGGACGTGACCGGGATTCCCGGTTTCATCGGGAATTCAACATCGTTCCAGGTTTTTGAGACATATAGCGGAAATGTCGGAACGGAGCCTGTTACCTTCACGCTTCTGCAATGGCAGGGCACACCATACATGGTCCTGACTGCCGGATCGGTGGAGGTTGGGGAAACGGTTACGGGCACCAACAATGTCATCGTGAATGCGCCGCCAGCGGAATACGATACCTTGCCGGATTTTGTGTGTTTCGTTGCGGGTTCACTGATCCTGACCCCGGACGGCGCGCGCCGGATTGAAACGCTGAAACCCGGGGACGAGGTCATTACGGCAGATGGGTCCGCCAAGCGGGTTCGCTGGGTGGGCAGGCGGCGCTTGCCTGCGCATGAGTTGCGCAACAATCCGCATCTCACGCCTGTGCGAATCAAGGCGGGTGCGTTTGGGCCGGATCGTCCGGCGCGCGATCTGCAGGTGTCGCCGCAGCACCGATTGCTGGTGACCGCCGCCGAGCTTGAGGTCTGTTTCGGAGATGCGGTCATGCTGGCCCCAGCCAAGGCGTTGATAGATGGCGCGCGGATCTGTCAGGAGCCGATCGAGGCCGGCGTGGAATATGTCCACCTGCTTTTCGATCAGCATGAGCTGGTGCAGGTCGAAGGGATCTGGTCGGAATCGCTCTATCCCGGAGATTGCACTGTGGAGGCGATGCCGGAACGCTCCCTGCGTGAGTTAGATATGCTGTTTCCCGATCTTAGGGCAGGCGCCGGATCCGTGGCCTTTCCAGTTCTGAAACCGTTCGAGGCCAATATCTTCAAGGAAAAGTTGCAGCTTTGCGCACCTCGGCTCCCGTGAGAGCCAAACGTTGTAGCGAAAATCAAAGACCCCGCGCTGGACCGGCGCGGGGTCTTTGCAGTGTTGGTGATTGGCTGAGCGCGCCTTAGCGGCGGCGGTCGCGGCGGGCGCTCATCGGCTGAAACGCCACGCCCACATGCGCCTCGCAATAGGGTTTGCCCTGCTGTACGGGCAGGCCGCAGAACCAGAAATCTTCGGTCGCGGGGTCGCCCACGGGCCATTTGCAGGTACGCTCGGTCAGTTCCATCAGGCTGATCTTCTTGGCCTTTTTCTCGACCTCGTTGACCTTGGCCAGTGCCTCGGGGCTGATTTCATTGGCCGAGGGCTGCGGTGGCAGCGGTTGGCCCGCCGGAATGATCTGCTTGCGCGGCGGCAATGGTTTGACTTCGGCGGCGGACGCAGGCTCAGGCGCCGGACGCGCCGGCTCGGTCTTGGGCGCGGGTTTGGGCTTGGCCTCGGCCTTGGGCGCGGGCTTTTCCTTTGGCTCGGCCTTGGCGGGGGCTGCCCCGCCAGTACGGTTCGACAGGCCCAGACGATGCACCTTGCCGATCACCGCATTGCGCGTGACACCACCCAGTTCTTTGGCGATCTGACTGGCCGACTGACCTTCGCCCCACATTTTCTTGAGCAGTTCCACACGCTCGTCTGTCCAGGACATGGCTTGCCTTTCAAAGCGGGAAAGCGGCCCCTGACGGCGCCGCCTTCGAAATATTACCTGACGCCCTATTCTAATCACTGCCGCCTGAGTTACAAGGCAGATCGGCATCAGATTCGGAGCCAGACCATGCATGACCCTTCAGTACTAGGCGAGCGCCGCTTCGGGCGGGTGAACTGGCTGGGGCTTTATACCCTGGCGCAGCGCGAAACTCGTCGCTTTCTGTCAGTCTGGACACAGACCATTCTTGCACCGCTGGTAACGGCAGGCCTGTTCATTCTGATCTTTTCGATCGCCATCGGGCCGGGGCGGCCTGACGTGATGGGCGTGCCGTTCCTGACCTTTCTGGCGCCGGGCATCCTGACCATGACGGTGATCCAGAACGCCTTTGCCAATACCTCCTCCTCGGTGATGATCGCGAAAGTGCAGGGCAATATCGTCGACACGCTGATGCCGCCTCTGTCCGCGACCGAGATCTTGCTGGGTTATCTGGCAGGTGGCGTGGCCCGTGGCGTGCTGGTGGCGCTGGCGATCGCCTGCGGCATGGCGCTGGTGCTGGGGGTGGTACCGCATCACCCGGTGCTGGCGCTGGTCTTTGTCGCGCTGGGGTCGGTGTTCATGGGGTCGCTGGGGCTGGTGGCTGCGATCTTCGCCACCAAGTTCGACCAGATGGCTGCAATCACCAATTTCATCGTTACCCCCTTGGCGTTTCTGTCGGGCACCTTCTATTCGGTGCAGGCACTGCCGCCGGTTCTGAACGTGATCACCCATATCAACCCGGTCTTCTACCTGATCGACGGCGTGCGGTTCAGCGTGATCGGTGCGTCTGACAGCCCGCCCGTTTTGGGTCTCGCGATCTGCCTGTTGGCAACGCTGGCGGTCTGCGCCCTTGTCTGGCGGATGCTGCAAAGTGGGTACCGCCTCAAGGCATGAGGGGGATCAGGCCCGCGCCAAGCGCCCTTCGCGCAAGGCCAGCAACAGCGCGCCTGCGATGATGACCGCCGCGCCGGTCAGGCTGATGGTATCGGGGATCACTCCGAACACCGCGAAATCCATCAACGCGACAAAGACCAGCGTGGCGTAGCTGAACGGTGCCACGAAAGAGGCATCCGCCCGCGCCATCCCGTTCACGAAGCAGAACTGCGCGCAGGCCATCAACCCACCCAGGCTGGCAAGGGCGACCCATTGTGCGCCGTTTGGCATCTGCCAGACCGGCAGCACGGCAAGTGTCGCGATGGTCAGGCCGATGCTGTTATTGACCAGCAGCACCTGAATGGGGCGTTCGCGCCCGGAAAGCTGCTTGATCAGGATCAGTTCCAGCCCGATCATCGCCGCTGCCGCGAGCGCAAGCAAGGCGGCGGGGTCGAAACTGGCAGGTGTCGGACGCAGAAGGATCAGCGCGCCCATGAGCGCGATGCCCGCAGCCAGCCAGCGGATCGGGCCCACCTTCTCGTGCAGCAGGGGAATGGCCAGCAGCATGGCGAAGACCGGGTTCAGGAACGAGATCGCTGTAGCGTCGGTGACCGGAATATAGGCCACCGCCGCAAAGGTCAGCGTGATGCCGACCCAGCCGCAGCTTGTCCGGCCCAGATGCAGCCGCCAATGCACCTTTCCCAGCTTTGGGCGGGCGGCCAGCACGACGGTGACAATCAGCAGGAAGGCAAACAGAAACCGCCCATGGCTGATCTGCATCGGATGCAGCGCCGGGCCAAGCGCTTCCGTCCCCAGCGCCTTGGCCAGCAGCGTGGTCCCGGCCAGAAAGACCGAGGCCAGGACGATCAGCAATGCTGCAAGGGCAGGACTATGAGAGGGCGCGCGCTCCATGCGCAAGCGGTGCGGCAAGCCGTGCCCCGGCGCAAGCGGAAAGTGATCTCAGGGCTCGGTCGGCGGTGTCGCCAGCACCAGCTTGGCGCGACGCAGGCTGTCCAGAAAACGCTCGGATCGTTTGACCCGGTCCGCGACTTCGTCGATCCGCGCCTGCAGGAACGCCTCGCCATCGAAATCCTCGCAATCAGCGGCCTCAAGCTGGGACAGGAACAGGATCAGGTCGGCAATACTCATGCCAGCGGCCTGCGCATCTGCGATCTGCTCAAGCTGGATCAGCGTATCTTCGGGATAGTCGCGATAGTTGTTTGTGGCCGCCGCACCCGCGTGCGATTGGATCAACCCCTGCTTTTCATAGAAGCGCAATGTATCGCGGCTGAGTCCGCTACGTTTGGACAACTCACCGATCCGCATGGCAAAACCATTGACTTAACTCCATGGTTTTGATCCTATGGGAACAGCCCGCCGAGGGCAAGCGAGGATGAGGGACGCCATGTCAGGTCGATGCCAAAGCTGCGGAATGCCGTTGTCGAAAGACCCCGAAGGTGGCGGCAGCGAGGCAGATGGCAGCCTCAGCACCACCTATTGCTCGATCTGCTATGCCGAGGGTGCTTTTCGCCATCCCGATGCCTCGTTGAGTGAGTTTCAGGCCTACTGTGTCGATGCGCTCGCCGCCAAGGGCATGCCGCGCATCCTGGCTTGGGCCTTCACCCGTGGCATGGGCAAGCTGGATCGCTGGCGCGAGGCCTGAGCCATTTTGCAACCCCAACCTTCCGAAAGGGGTTTTCAAGAACGGTATCCTCCGTTATGAGCCGCTCTTATGTTCAAACGCACACATATCCGCCTGCAGCGACGCCGACGCCCGAGCGCGTGATCCGGCCCGTTTGAACCTGCGCCCTGTTTGGCGCACCCAACCCACCAAATCAGTTGACGAACCCGGCCCCGGTGTATCACTCATGTGTTTCATTTGGGCCCAACCCAGCGAAAGAGGATGATCCGATGATCCCGTCCGTTCTGCCGACCTATAACCGTGCGCCGCTCGAATTCGTGAAGGGCGAAGGCGCCTGGCTGATCGAGGCGGATGGCCGACGTTTCCTTGATCTGGGCGCCGGGATTGCCGTGAACGCGCTGGGCCATGCCCATCCGACGCTGGTGCAGGCGCTGACCGATCAGGCGCAGAACCTGTGGCATGTCTCCAACCTCTACCAGATTCCGCAACAGCAGGCGCTGGCGGACAAGCTGGTGGAACATACCTTTGCTGACACGGTATTTTTCACCAATTCCGGCACCGAAGCCTGTGAGCTGGCCGTGAAGATGGCACGCAAGCATTTCCATGACAAAGGTCAGCCGGAAAAGGTCGAGATCATCACCTTTGACGGGTCTTTCCATGGCCGCTCCTCGGCGGGTATTGCGGCTGCCGGATCGGAAAAGATGACCAAGGGCTTCGGCCCGCTGCTGCCCGGTTTTGTGCATCTGACCTTTGGCGATCTGGACGGTGTCACCAATGCCATCACCGATGCCACCGCTGCGATCCTGATCGAACCGATTCAGGGCGAGGGCGGCATTCGTCCGGTACCTGACGCGGAGCTGAAAGCCCTGCGCCAGATATGTGACGAGAACGACCTGTTGCTGATCCTGGATGAGGTGCAATGCGGCGTCGGTCGGACCGGCAAGCTGTTCGCCCATGAATGGGCGGGCATCACGCCCGACATCATGATGGTCGCCAAGGGCATCGGTGGCGGCTTTCCGCTGGGCGCGGTGTTGGCCACCGAAGAGGCGGCCAGCGGCATGACCGCAGGCACTCATGGCTCGACCTATGGTGGCAATCCGCTGGGGTGCGCCGTGGGATGCGCCGTGATCGACCATGTGGCCGACCCGGAGTTCCTCGCCGAGGTGAACCGCAAAGCGGGGCTGTTGCGCCAGAAACTGGAGGGGTTGATCGCCGACCACTCCGGCGTCTTTGAAGAGGTGCGCGGCGCTGGCCTCATGCTGGGCATCAAATGCAAGGCGACCAATATCGACGTGGTGAACGCGGGCTATGACAATCAGGTCATCACCGTTCCTGCAGCCGATAACGTGATCCGCCTGCTGCCGCCGCTGACCTTGACCGAGGACGACATCTCCGAGGCGCTCATCCGTCTCGATAAGGCCGCCCGTCAGGTCGAAACCAACCTCGAAACCGCCTGATCCATCTTCTTGCTGAACACGTGCCGGGGTGCGGGGTTCGATCCCCACCTCCGCCGCCAGCCAAAAGCGACAAAGACATGAAGCATTTTCTCGATATCCACAAAACCGACGCCTCTGACCTGCGGGCCATGATCGATCAGGCGGGCGACATGAAACAGGCCCGCCTGGGCCAGCCCAAAGCCGCACTTGATGCGGATCAGCCGCTCAAGGACCGCATGGTTGCGCTGATCTTCGAAAAACCCTCGACCCGGACGCGGGTGTCCTTTGATGTGGGCGTGCGCCAGATGGGCGGTCAGACCATGGTGCTGTCTGGCAAGGACATGCAGTTGGGCCATGGCGAAACCATCGCCGACACCGCGCGCGTGCTGAGCCGTTACGTGGACATGATCATGATCCGCACCTTTGACGAAACCATCCTGACCGAGATGGCGGAATATGCCGATGTGCCGGTGATCAACGGGCTGACTGACCGCACCCATCCCTGCCAGATCATGGCCGACGTCCTGACCTTTGAGGAACATCGTGGGCCGATCAAGGGCAAGAAAGTGGTCTGGACCGGTGATGGTAACAATGTCTGCGCCTCGTTCCTGCATGCGGCGGGGCAATTCGGGTTCGATTTCACGTTCACCGGCCCGGCGCAGTTCGATCCGGAAGAGGAATTCATGGGGTTTGCCCGCCAGAAAGGCTCCACCGTGGTGACCGAGCGCGATGCGTTCAAGGCGGTGGAGGGGGCCGATCTGGTAGTGGCCGATACCTGGGTGTCGATGCATGACGCCCAGTCGGCCAAGGAACGCCGCCACAACATGCTGCGGCCCTATCAGGTCAATGCCGAGTTGATGGCCCACGCCAAGCCCGATGCTCTGTTCATGCATTGCCTGCCTGCCCATCGCGAGGAAGAGGCGACCTCTGAGGTTATGGATGGCCCGCATTCGGTGATCTTTGATGAGGCGGAAAACCGGCTGCATGCGCAAAAGGCGATCATGCGCTGGTGTCTGGGCGTCTGAGCGGGCGGGAACAGGGTGAATGCGGCTGATTGTTGCACGGCCCGGTTTCGGGTTGCGCCGGTCAGGTCTGCCTTTCATACGTGAGGGCGAATGGGAAATCCTGTGCGCATAAGTCTTGCCCTTGTGATCTCGGCGCTTCTGGCGCTGACCGCGCAGGGGCTTGCCATGTCGCGGGGAGTCTCGGCCTCGGTGGGGCAGATGGTGATCTGCACCGGAACCGGGCCGGTCATGGTCTATGTCGACGAAGACGGCCAGCCCACACGCCCTCCGCACTACTGCCCCGATTACGCGCTGTCGCTGCTCGGTGCGCTTGATGTGGTCGAGATCGCGCCAGATGCAGGGCCATCTGTTACGACGGATCCGTTGAGGCTTTCTGAAACGCAGGTGGTGCATGTCGGGGTCCGAAGCACATTGGCGCGTGCGCCCCCGATGGCTGTCTGACACCACATCCCCAGATTTCAGAATTCCAACCAAGGAGAGACGACATGTCTTTCAAATCTTTACTCCTGTCCGTTCCGACATTTGTTGCCATGGCAGGCTCTGCCCTTGCAGGCGGTATCAGCGTCGAGGACGCTTATGCACGGTCATCGGGCAAGAACGCCAAGGCCGGGGCGGCCTTTATGGTGATCGTGAACGAGAGCGATCAGGATGATCGCCTGATTGGTGTTGCCGCCGATATCTCGTCGCGGGCGGAACTGCATACTCATCGCGAAAACGGCGATGGTGTGATGCAGATGATCCATGTGGAAGAGGGCTTCGAAATCCCGGCAGGCGCGCACCACGCGCTGGCGCGGGGTGGCGATCATGTCATGTTCATGGGGCTGAACCAATCGCTTGAGCATGGCGATACGGTTCCTGTGACCTTGATCTTTGAGCATGCGGGAGAGATCCAGATCGACATCCCTGTCGATCTGGATCGCAAGCCTGAGCATGGCGGGGCGGCACACAAGTCCCATAGCGGCGGCTGAACCGGGGACGCGCGGTCTCGGGCCGCGCTGCGGCCGTCGCCCGCGCGTCGGTCCGGGCTATGCACGGACCGGTCAGCGTGCCCTGGACAGCAGGCTCTCGACCCAGGCGGGGACAGAGCTGGTGGCCGGGCCTGTCAGCACCTGATCGAACATTGAGGCACCCTCGGAGGGGTCGAGATTGAGCTCGACCGTTGTGGCGCCTGCGCGTCGCGCCTGCTGCACAAAGCCTGCCGCCGGATAGACCTGGCCCGAAGTGCCGATTGCGGCGAAGAGGTCGGTGCTGTCCAGGTGGTCGAATATCTCGTCCATGAAATAAGGCATCTCGCCGAACCAGACCACATCGGGGCGCCCGGCGGCGGCCTGACAGGCCGGGCAGGGCTGGCCGGTCTGCATCTCGGGCGGAGACTGCCAGCGGTGATCGCAAACCGCGCAGAGCGCGCCGGCCAGCGTGCCATGCATGTGGATCACGCGGGCGGTATTTGCCGCCTCGTGCAGGCCGTCCACGTTCTGGGTGACGATCACGACCTCACCGGGCCAGTCTCGCTGTAGCCTCGCCAGCGCCTCATGCGCGGCGTTTGGTCTGGCTGCCGCCGCCTGCACCCGGCGCGCGTTGTAGAAGGCATGCACGAGGTCGGGATTGCGCGCGAACCCTTCGGGGGTCGCCACATCCTCGATCCGGTGCTGCGCCCAGAGCCCGCCTTCGTCGCGGAACGTGCCCAATCCGCTTTCTGCGGAAATGCCAGCCCCGGTGAGGATCACGATCTTTTTCATATCAGTCTTTCTGGTCTATTCCTGCGGGACAAAGGAGCCCTGCCCATGACCCATCGTATCCTGTTTGTCTGTCTTGGAAACATCTGCCGTTCGCCCGCAGCTGAGGCAGTGTTTCGCGACATCATGCCGGAGGCCCAAACCGACAGCGCCGGCACCTCGGATTGGCATGTGGGAAAGCCCCCTTATGCGCCGATGCAGGCGGCGGCGCGCATGCGAGAGATCGATATGTCGGACCTGCGGGCGCGGCAGTTTTCGACCGCGGATTTTGACCGTTTCGACCTGATCATCGGCATGGATGCGAGCAATCATGCGGAGATCGAGGCCCTGAGACCGGCCGATAGCACGACGCCCGTGCGATTGTTGACCGACTTCGCCCCTGACAGCGGCATGGATCACGTGCCCGACCCCTATTACACCCGTGATTTCGATCAGGCGCTTGATCTGATCGAGATGGGCGCGCAAGGCCTGCACCGGCACTTGCGGGGCGATTAATCGGCCCCTTTCTGCGCCAGTAGCAAGGTCATTCCATAGCAATCGGGATCTTCGGGGGTGAATGCCACCACCCGCAGCCCTTCTTTGGCAAGGATGCTGGCATATTCCGATTGCGACAGGCTGGAGTGATAAACCGGGTCGTTCCCGACCTGTCCAGCAACCTCGCCCGCTTCTGGACCGACGCTGAGCAATAGCGCGCCACGGGCACGCAGATGCCCCGCCATGCGAGGGAGGACATCGCGCTGTTCGGCTTGTGTCAGGTGAAAGAAACTGTTCCAGCCGATGATCCCGTCGAACCTCTCGGGCAAGGCCAGCACCCGCATATCACCGAGCCGCCAATCCCCTTCGGGACGCCTTTGCCGCGCGATGCGGATCATGGCCTGCGAGGCATCCATACCCACAACCCGGTGCCCCAACCCAAGGAAATAACCCGCAATGGGATCGCCGGAACCGCAGCCAAGGTCCAGGATGCTGGCGTGATCCGGAAGCAATGCGACAAACCGGTCGAGCCAGGGTTTTTCGATAAGCGCCTGTGGGCGGGTCCGGGCGAACCAGTCGGCATTGCGTTCATAAACGTGCTGCGTCTGGCGCGCGAGCTTGGCAAGAGGCGGGACCCTCACGCCTTGATGACCTGGAACTGATCGCCCAGCCACGGCATCTGCGCGACCGCCGGGTCGATCATATGGCTCTGCACCAGGCGCCGCATCATCTGCGCCACATCGCGCGGCACGGTATCAGCCCAATCCGCCCCGGCAAAAAGCGAGATGGTGCGCGCAAAGGGGGCGTTGGGCAGGGGGAAGGCCTCGATCTGATCGTGAAAGCGGCCTGCACGCATGAAGCCCAGCGGCGTGGTCACCGCCCAGCCCAGACGCCGCCCGGCCATGGCCATCAGCGCCAGATGCGAGCCGATCTCGAAACGATGTTCGAAGTGCAGGTTCTGACGGGTCAGGTAGCCCTCGATCTGGTGGCAGATCAGCTGTTCGTCGGTATAGCGCAGCAAGGGCAGGTCGTGCAGTTGCTCGAACACCGCCGTCTCGCTTTCGATCATGCCCCTGGGCGCCACCACCATGAACGGGTCGCAGACCAGCGGGTATTCCATGACGCCCTCAAGCGCCTCACCCGGGCTGGCCGCAACCGCGATATGCAGTTCTTGCGCACGCATCGCTGCGCTGATCTCGCGGCTAGGGGCAGTGATCAGCTTGAACCGACATTGCGTCAGGCTCTTGGCCAGCATGGTGGCAAGGCGCGGAGTCAGGTCATTGTCGAAATCGTCGATCAGCCCGATCGACAGCGTGGTCAGATGGCTGAGGTCCATAACCGTGAGTTCGCTTTGCGCCAGCCGCAACTCTCCGAGCGCGGCCTCGGCGCGTGCCAGAAACGACCGTCCCGCCGGGGTCAGGCGCATGGGGCGTTTGCCGTGATCGAGCAGATCGACACCCAGCGCGGTTTCAAGGTTGCGCAGTTGTTGGCTGACTGCGGGTTGACTCAATCCGGTGGCTCCGGCGGCCTGGGCCACCGATCCGGTTCTGGCGAGCGCCTCGAACACTTCGAGGCCGCGCAGTGTCACACCTTTGGTCAGCATATCGGCCCCACCACAGTTTCCGATTTTCTTAACCTCTGCGGCGGAAGGGTCAAGAAAATAGTCAGCGGCCCGGCGAGTGCGCGCCGAGTGTATAAGTTTTGTGAAATCAGAACTTCAGCCTCAGGCTAGGATGGCCTACATGTTGGCCAGCTTGAAAGCTGCTCAGCTACAGGAATTCTGCGCGCGCGCGCCAAAGGCCTTGTAGCGCCGCCAGAGCCGTTCATCGCTGCTCCGGTCCGACATGCGGATTTCCTGCGCCTCATGCGGGTCCGAGAACCATTTGGCCACCTTGCGCCGCTCGGACGCGCTGAGCGACTGGTTCGCCACCCGCTGGATGCAATTGCACAACCGCGTATTGGCCGCAGGCCGGTCCGACGCCCGGCACGCCTTGCTGATCGCCCCCGCATCAGCAGGCATCGGCATCATCGCCGCCAGACTGCCCGCACATAGAACAATGGTCAGAAATTTCTTCATCTCGCACCTCAAACTTCACGACGGAGTTTGCCCCCATTCGAATTAACAAAGAGTATGTCGCAAAGTGATTCGCCGATCAACGCCCTTGTCACCGCAGGGCTCCACTTGACGACAGGGGGTGGCGTCGCAACGGGCGGCCGCCCGTGCCAATTATCGCAAAACGACAAACCCCTGCGTCTTCGGGGCGGGTGAGGGATGAACCTCGACCAAATCAACCCGTGCCGCAGGTGGCCCCTTGTGCAAGAGCGCCACCATCTCGTCGACCCGCGCAACCGGCCCGGACAGACAGGCCGCGACCGAGCCATCTGCCTCATTGCGCACCCAGCCCTCCAGCCCCAAGCGCGTGGCTTCCTGTCGTGTCCAGCCGCGAAACCAGACACCCTGCACCCGACCGGTGATCTTGACGGTGATGGTTTTTGTGGTGGTCATTGGCTTTGGTCCATTTGACTTGCCGTCAATGATAGCAGATTGCGCCTAACTGGAACCTGAAATTCCCCCGAGTTGATGCGCCCCGCGGGGTCCCGAACCATTTGCTGATCGTTCCGCGGTAGCGCGGGTTCGCTTTTACGAAAGAAACTTCAACCACTCCTCGACGGCCTTGATCAACGCCTCAACCTTCTCCGGTTGGGTCACAAGATAAGCTCCACCGGATGGGATGCCCCATTTGATCAGTGTATCGACCGTTAGATCGACCTTTCGGCCGCACCATTTCACGATCGCCACCAACCCGGTTTTCAACGCCTGCAAACACGCCGCCACCCGGTCCTGGTCGGGCGCGTCACTTGCAACCTCTTCCTTGATCCCGGCGGCGGCATCCCAGATCAGAGTGATCGAGGTGGTCAGTGCCTGCACATCTTCTATCTCTTCGGGTGGATTGTTCCCTCCGACGCCATGCCGGCTGGTCACCTTGCCGATATGCGCCTGAGGCAGGTCCGTAAGCGCTATCTCCGTCTGGATGCGCGCAATTTCTCGCGCAACGGCTTCGGGGCCCGCGTTCCAGATTTGGTCGTCAATCCGAGCGACGCGGAATTGCAGATTCCAGTCCAGTGCCTTGCCGTCGAGGAGGCTTCGGTACCAATCGCGCCAGAACGACCAAGTTTCACTTTCGTCACCGAAGAAGGCGAACATATGGTCTTCCAAGCGGTTCGAGAGAGAGCCTTCGACTCGCTCTTCATGTTGGGAGTACATATCTAGCCACAGTGGAGTGCTGGTGGCCGGGCTTGAATCGTGCTTCTTGGATTTGGCTTTCTCGAATTCGATATCTTTTAAGAAGGCGTTGTGAAGCTCGTTGCCGAAGTAATGGTGCGACGATGCCAGTTGACGTAACTCGTTGGATGATCGGTTCTGGTGCGTGGCAAAATCCGCAACGAATACGGATATCGCATCTGCTACTAATTGCATCGGCGCGTACCCATCGTAAGCATCATCGACAAGTTCATCGGTGCCGATTTGTTGGGCAATGCTTGAGGCGAGGCCCCTGTCCTGTTTGAATGCGTAACAATGGGCGTTTATGCAAATTTGCAAAAACCGAAGTGTTACTTGATCGCCGTGGCCGGGGTTATCAGCCTCACCTTGCGAATAGATCGAGAAGGGTAACATCCTTAGTACAGTCCTAAGCCCAGCCAGATCGTCCATTGACCAACCCCGATTTCCAACGCATATCCCCAACCCATGACAGACCTCGCTCATATCCGCAATTTCTCCATCGTCGCCCATATCGACCATGGCAAATCCACCCTTGCCGACCGGCTCATCCAGGAGACCGGGACAGTCAAGGATCGTGACATGAAGGAACAGTTGCTCGACAGTATGGATATCGAGCGGGAGCGCGGCATCACCATCAAGGCCAACACGGTTCGCATCGACTACACGGCGGATGATGGCGAGAAATACGTGCTGAACCTGATCGACACCCCCGGCCATGTGGACTTCGCCTATGAGGTCAGCCGGTCGATGCGCGCGGTCGAAGGGTCGCTGCTGGTTGTCGACAGCACCCAAGGGGTCGAGGCGCAGACGCTGGCCAATGTCTATCAGGCTATCGACGCCGATCATGAGATCGTGCCGGTGCTCAACAAGATCGATCTGCCCGCGTCCGACTGTGACCGCGTCGCCGAACAGATCGAGGATGTGATCGGCATCGACGCCACCGACGCCATTCAGGTCTCGGCCAAAACCGGGCAGGGCATTCACGAGACGCTGGAAGCCATCGTCACCCATCTGCCCGCCCCGCAGGGCAATCTGGATGCGCCGCTCAAGGCGATGCTGGTGGACTCATGGTATGATGCCTATCTCGGCGTCATCGTTCTGGTCCGCATCATGGACGGCACGCTGAAAAAGGGCATGCGGGTCAAGTTCATGTCGAACGGCACCCTGCACCATGTCGACCGCGTCGGTGTCTTCCGTCCTGAGATGGAGATGGTGGACTCCCTGGGCCCCGGTGAGATCGGCTTCCTGACCGCCTCGATCAAGCAGGTCCGCGACACCCGTGTCGGCGATACCATCACCAATGACCGCAACGGCACCGAGGATGCGCTGCCGGGCTTCAAACCCGCACAGCCGGTGGTGTTCTGCGGCCTCTTCCCGGTCGATAGCTCGGAATTCGAAGACCTGCGCGACGCGATCGACAAGCTGGCTTTGAACGATGCCAGCTTCAGCTATGAGATGGAAACCTCGGCCGCCCTTGGCTTTGGTTTCCGCTGCGGCTTCCTCGGCCTCTTGCACCTTGAGGTCATCCGCGACCGGATCGAGCGCGAATATGATATCGAGCTGATCACAACCGCCCCTTCGGTGGTCTATCACATCTTCATGCGCGACGGTGCGATGACCGAGCTGCACAACCCCGCCGACATGCCCGACATGACGCTGGTGGATCATCTGGAAGAGCCGCGCATCAAGGCCACGATTCTTGTGCCGGATGAATATCTGGGCGACGTGCTGAAACTGTGTCAGGACCGGCGCGGCATTCAGGAGGACCTGACCTATGCCGGCACCCGCGCCATGGTGGTCTATGACCTGCCGCTGAACGAGGTGGTGTTCGACTTTTACGACCGGTTGAAATCGGTGACCAAGGGCTATGCCAGCTTTGACTATCACATGACCGGGTACCGCGAGGATAATCTGGTCAAGATGTCGATCCTGGTGAATGACGAACCGGTGGATGCGCTGTCGATGATGGTGCACCGCGACCGGGCCGAGATGCGGGGCCGCGCCATGTGCGAAAAGCTCAAGGACCTGATCCCGCGCCACATGTTCAAGATCCCGATCCAGGCGGCCATCGGCGGCAAGGTCATCGCGCGTGAGACGCTGTCCGCGCTGCGCAAGGACGTGACCGCGAAATGCTACGGAGGCGACGCCACCCGGAAACGCAAACTGCTGGACAAGCAGAAGGCGGGTAAGAAAAAGATGCGCCAGTTCGGGAAGGTGGATATCCCACAGGAGGCGTTTATTTCAGCGTTGAAGATGGATGGGTGACAAGGTGAAGATGGACATCAAGGAAGCGCTAGTCGACGTGGTGAAAGAACGTTGGAACGATAGCAAGGCACCTGTTCTGTACTCGCAAGTGCCGAAATTGCTGAGGCGCAAAGGAATTGACTATCGTGAAGCACTAGATGGTCAATCTCTCAAAGACTTCATTCTCATGGCTCAGTTAGACCAGCTGAAATCCATTCAGAGTCCTGAAGACGAAAAAATATGGGCTTTGGTTCCGGCTGATGTATCTTCAGATGAAAAGGAGTTGTTCGCGAGCTATAAAGAAGCTTCGGGGGCAAAGAAGAGGGGAAGGTTTGACAAATTAGTTTGGCAAGCTTTTACTCATCAGCTTAGTGAGGGCGTGTCGAGATTGCTATCCGTTTCGGACTCTGGCTGTTTGAGTCGGGATGTCCCGCATTCCGAGGCCCAGGCGGTCGAGGGCTTCATTTTGATTGATCTCAAGTACATTCAAACTGATCCTTCAGCACGAACGTATGGTTCGGTTTGTGCTAATATTGAGGCTTGGTGTGCCGATAATCAGGTTGATGTTGAGATGCTCATGTACGTCCCTAGACAGCCCTCTTTGTCGGCTTTTTGGGCAAAAATCTCTGAACTGTCGCCTGATGACCTCGGCCGGATCTCTATTCCCGCTGACATAGTGCAAAAATTGGTGTCTAAGAAGTAATGTACTTCGTTATTGTAGGGGTGCCTGAGCGAGTTGGAAAGAAACTAGAAGATCGACTTCTTAAGGCAAAGAATGGCCACGAGTTTGGGATTGTGGCTTATCCAAAGCTGCCTCCTAGAAGTTCCGAAGCACTATTGGCGTCGAACCATGCAGTGCTTAAAAAAATTGAGCATAATTTCGAGTGCCATCAAGGTTTTGCGATCCTCAACTTTTGCAGTGCCCTTGATGCAAGCCTATCTGCGTCGTTTGAGCCTTCGATACCGTGTTGTTTCATGCGTGAGATCGACTATGGCGTCGAGACAACATCAGGGGTCAATCGGCTTGTTCGCGAAGTTCTTGCGGCAGTTAATCAGAAAATTGGAAAAGTTGTTCGAAACCACGGAGCTCTTAAGGTGGAGCTGTCGAAGACTAATTCCACGCCACTTTTGCTTCCAGTTGTTAACTTTAAAAGTGAAGATCTTAAAAGATTTTTTGATTTTATTTCTAAAAATTATTCTTCCGTGAAAGTTGAGAGTTATTTGCTTGCCCATAAGAAAAGAATCTCTTCATGTATGAAGGCTGCTCAGGACGGCAGGAAAGCTTTTCTCTCAAATGATGGCCTCTATTTTAAGACACCAGGTCGCGCGAAACATGGCAGTCATCCTCCCAAACTTGATTTCGATACTGATCATAAGATACTGTGTCGAGTTGGATCATTGATCCGTTTCGGGGTTAAGATCGAAACAGGTTTTCACTACGATTGTAAATATGAGAAAGGTGGCAGCTTTTCACAAGATCGTAGCAGTTGCCACGGACAAGCAGTTTCGACGAACGGCTGCGGTTATGTCAATATCTATCCAAACGACTACATTAGAGCCACGAAGGCAAAAAAATAGGGTGGCAAGCATCGCTCGCCACCCCTTCAATTTGTATCATGTCACAGTCTATTAAGCGTGTTCGCGATGAGATCAAACTCATCTACCGGGACCTAGCTGGCAACTCATACCTGATGGGGACACCGTCGTGTATGCCATCAGGACTTGCTTTACTAGCGGCAGTTTGGCATATCGCTTGTTTGCCAAACTGCACTTCCGTATCCTCCTTGATTTTCAGGAGCCTCGGGAACGACCAAGAGCTATGATCTGACACAATCCTATTCGAATTAGAATCTTTGATAACCACCAATATTGTTTTTGTTATGGCATATGCAAGGCAAATTGTACAGCATCGCAAGCTGGCTCAGTGTTCTTCGTTAGTTGTTGAGATTAACTTAGGGAATTTTAGGTGCGTTTCCAACCCCTCCCCTGTGACCCACATCACAGCCAAGCCCCGCCCTCTCTGCTACGCTTGACCCAACGTAACCAGTCAACGAGGTGCCGAGATGTCCATGATCCCTGTCATCGCCCTCGGCTCGGCTGGCCTTTATGCCCTCGCCATGATCGGCATGAAATTGTGGTGGACCGCGCCCGGTCCGGGCATCGCCCTGCTGATCATCGCGGCGATCATGGTGGGCGCGCTGCTGGAGATGACGGCGCTGCGCAGCGAGAGGCTGGGCCTCATCTATGTCTCCATTCTGGGCGCCGAGGTGATCCTGATCGCCAGCGCCTCGCTGCTTTATTTCGGGGAAAGCTTTTCGACCCGCGAAGCGGCGGGGATCGGCCTCGTTCTGGTTGGAACGGCGCTGGCCTGGGCGTGACACGCCGAACATGAAGACTGCGTTAAAATCCCTTCATTTAGACATCCACAGATTGTAAACCTCCCCCCACCTCCCAACCTTGAATACTGACAGACGCCCAAGGAAGAGGAGGAAACCATGACACGGATGAAAGCCATAGGTGCGGCAGCCCTTGCCGGAACGCTCGCTCTGGCCACCAGCGCCTTTGCCAGCGACACCCCCGATCTGCGCGGCACATGGAGCGGCAGCCACACGGTTGCGGCCCTGCCCAACAAGGACAGCGACGGGGCCCCGCGGTTCAACGAATCCGAATGGGTGATGGAGATCAAGGAGCAGCAGGACAACGTGTTCTGGGGCACCAGCAAGTGGAGCCGCAAGAGTTCGGATCGCTGGAATGAAGGTCAGATGACCGGCACGATCAGTCTGGATGGTTCGGGCGATATCGCCATGGTCGAAAGCAGGGCCGGTTATGATCGCGAGGTGAACGGGTTGATCGACGCGACCTATCAGGACGGCAAGATCTATGCCGACTTCCGCAGCCTGCACAGCGGCATCACATACAGCACGGTTCTTGAGCGCGTGAATTGATGCGTAAGACCCTGGCGGGGATGTCACACCCGGATCTTTATCGGGACCTCCGCCAGGGCAGCACCCAAGGGTCCCGGTTCGAACCGGGGCAGGGGCGGAGACGGCAGGCGGACCTTTTAGCGAGTTTGGGGGTTAGCGTCGTGACATCCGTTTCCATATTGTTCGGTCCGGGTGTTCGACAGGTTCTCCGCGATTGACCGGCTCCGCCCCACTTCAAGTGTAGCACCGAATTCCAGTGATGACGCGCTGTGTGACCAAGATACGCGAATCTCTCACCAGCAGAACCTGCATTACCGGGTGAGTCGGGGCGAAAGGGACCTGAGTGCCCTTTGCAGGTGCAGAAAATCTCGAAAATCAGCGGATTCTGACAGGATTTGGGTTTTCCCCATGCAAGGTGATTTGCAGCGCGGGGATTTTCGAGTTTTCCACATCTCCATCCCGGCAGATACCAACAGGTTATCCCCGTCTAATTGTCATGCTGCAGTGCTATTTTCTTGCCCGGCGAAGTGGCTTTTGTAACAGTCTCCTTACTGCGGCGGACCTTCGGGACCTCAGCAGGGCACAGCGGCCAGGGGGTCATGGCGGATCAGGATAGGGCTTCGGTTTTACTCTGATATGTCATCGGCTTACCGGGAGCGGGCCAGTCGCGGAGGATCTTAGGATTTGAAGCGGGTGGCAGGCTTTTCAAACGGTCGGTGTGTGTCGGGCGGCGTCTTCGGGCGGGGTCCGGCGGCGGCGGCTCTTCGGGGCGGTCGTGACTGGTTTTGATGCGGCCCTCGGGTTGTGATGAATCAGCAAGGCGTCAGGGGCGTCCGCAAGGGCGCATGCAAGGACCGCGTCTGAGCACCTGGCGCCTTTTCCTATTGCGCATTGCCAAAACGAAACGAGGCTCGCCTGGGAGGTCCCGGCAAGCCCCGTCGTCAGTTGATGCGTACCGCGTCTATGCACCTGTACCCTGTCAGATATCGGCATGACGCGCGAAAATCAACAATATCTTGTGTATCAACCGCCAAAGCGGCGTGGTTTTCTTCAGTGATGCCTATATGTTGCGTTCTGGTTACAGTTTCCTGAACGCAACGGGGTCAGGTCAGAGATTTTCCTGAACATCACTTGCTGTGTTCGTGATCGCGTCACCGGCCTTTTCGATATCGCGCCCGGCACCTTTGGCGGTTTCACAGGCGGCCAGGGTCAGGGTCATCAGGCCAATCACCAATACTCGGGTCATCATAGTCTCCATATCTGCTCGATTGTTATATCTTTAAGCGTTTCCGAGGTCACGATGCAAGGCGCTCAGCTCGGCCCTTTGGCGTCGTCATGCATGTCGGTCATTGCAAGCAGGGTTGCGGTGGCGCAGGCGATGAACGCACGGGTCGGCCTATCGCACAGATAGACGAACCAGATGACCGCCACCCCTTGCAGCCCCCCCGCACCGATACTAAGACTCGGGTAACCCGGCCCCGGTATCCTTCCGGCGCACCCTTCAAGAGCAGGCAGGTCTACCATGTTCGATCCCGTTGATACTTACGCCAATACTCTCGTGCCCATGGTGGTTGAACAGACCAGCCGAGGCGAACGGGCCTATGACATCTTTTCGCGCCTGCTGAAGGAGCGGATCATTTTCATCAACGGCCCGATCCATGACGGGATGAGCCATCTGGTGGTGGCGCAGCTGCTGCACCTGGAGGCCGAGAATCCGACGAAGGAAATCTCGATCTACATCAACTCGCCCGGTGGCGTGGTGACCAGCGGATTGTCGATCTATGACACGATGCAGTATATCCGGCCGAAATGTTCGACGCTGGTGATCGGTCAGGCGGCCTCGATGGGCTCGCTGCTGCTGGTGGGGGGCGAGAAAGGGATGCGGTTTTCGCTACCCAACAGCCGGATCATGGTGCACCAGCCCTCGGGCGGGTATCAGGGTCAGGCCAGTGACATCATGATCCATGCGGCCGAAACACAGAAGCTGAAAGATCGGCTGCACGAGATTTATGTCAAACATACCGGCCAGACCAAGAAGGTGGTCGAAAAGGCGCTGGACCGCGACAATTTCATGAGCCCGGAAGAAGCCAAGGATTGGGGCCATATCGACGAAATCGTCGACAGCCGGGCCAAGGATAGCGACGACGAGTCATAAGGCTGCACGCGGCATGAGAAGGCCGTGAGCAGGTGCAAATTGCGATTGTGAAGGCCGGTGCGCTGGCCTAAGCTGCTGCAAGAAGTGGCGGCGATGACGGAGCCCGAAAGGTAAAGCATGGCGACGAATTCAGGCGGTGACAGCAAGAACACGCTCTATTGCAGCTTCTGCGGCAAGAGCCAGCACGAGGTGCGCAAGCTGATCGCGGGGCCGACCGTGTTCATCTGTGATGAATGTGTCGAGTTGTGCATGGACATCATCCGCGAGGAAACCAAGGCCAGCGGGCTGAAGTCCAGCGATGGGGTGCCGACGCCGAAAGACATCTGCGGCGTGCTTGACGATTACGTGATCGGCCAGGCCACCGCCAAGCGGGTTCTGTCCGTTGCGGTACACAACCACTACAAGCGCCTGAACCACGCTCAGAAGGCGGGCGGCGATATCGAACTTGCCAAGTCGAACATCCTGCTGATCGGCCCAACCGGCTGCGGCAAGACATTGCTGGCGCAAACGCTGGCGCGGATTCTGGATGTGCCCTTTACCATGGCTGACGCTACCACGCTGACCGAGGCAGGTTATGTCGGCGAGGATGTGGAAAACATCATCCTCAAGCTGTTGCAAGCGTCTGAATACAACGTCGAACGCGCGCAGCGCGGCATCGTCTATATCGACGAGGTCGACAAGATCACCCGCAAGTCCGAAAACCCCAGCATCACCCGTGATGTGTCGGGCGAGGGCGTGCAGCAGGCGCTTCTGAAACTGATGGAGGGCACCGTGGCCAGCGTGCCGCCGCAGGGCGGGCGCAAGCATCCACAGCAGGAATTCCTGCAGGTGGACACCACCAACATCCTGTTCATCTGCGGTGGGGCCTTTGCTGGTCTCGATAAGATCATCGCGCAGCGGGGCAAGGGCTCGGCCATGGGCTTTGGTGCCGATGTGCGTGACAATGATGACCGCGGTGTGGGCGAGATTTTCCAGGATCTGGAACCGGAAGATCTTCTGAAATTCGGGTTGATCCCGGAATTTGTCGGACGTCTGCCGGTGCTGGCAACGCTGGAGGATCTGGATCAGGACGCGCTGGTGACCATCCTGACTCAGCCGAAGAACGCATTGGTCAAGCAGTATCAGCGCCTGTTCGAACTGGAAGATACCGAGTTGGACTTCACCGATGATGCGCTCAAGTCGATCGCGCAGCGCGCCATCGAACGCAAGACCGGCGCGCGCGGGCTGCGCTCGATCCTCGAAGACATCCTGCTGGATACCATGTTCGACCTGCCGGGGATGGAGCATGTGACAAAGGTGGTGGTCAACGAAGAAGCGGTGACCTCCGACGCTCAACCGCTGATGATCTATGCCGATGCTGACAAGGAACCGGCGACGGCGGGCTGAGTCTTCTACGATTTCAGGCAGACGGCGCGGCAGGGACCGCGCCGTTTCCAATTTTGGAGGTATCATGAAGATCAGACGCATTTCATCTGGTGGAGTGTTCGAGGCCAAGGTCGGCTACTGTCGCGCGGTCGCGGCAAACGGGTTCGTTTTTGTCGCGGGAACCTGTGCTCAGGGTGATGACGTGCCCAAAGATATCGTTGGCCAATGCAGATCGTCTCTGGACGCTATTGGAAAGGCTCTGGCTGAGGCGGGGTCAAGCTTCGCCGATGTGGTTCGCGTGAACTACTATTTGCCGGATATGCAGGAATTCGAGCTTTGCTGGCCCTTGCTGGTAGAAACCTTTGGTCCCAACCCGCCCGCGGCAACTGTGATCGAATGCAATCTCATTACACCCGAAGACCGCATCGAGATCGAGGTCACCGCAGTTTTGCCGGAATAGCGCGCATCACCTGCCTGACACTGGACCTTCGCGGCCCATTGGTCCATATCAGGGACAACGCAGTCCGGAGGCACGTATGGGAATCCTGAACACTCTGCTGAGCGCGGTCACCTGGTGGAACGGGTCGACGTTGAACACGCGTATCTACACGTCGCGCAAGGGCATCAAGGTGGGCGAGGATGACGAAGGTAACGTGTTCTACAAGAATGCCGATGACAGCCAGCGCTGGGTGATCTTCAACGGTGAGGCCGAGGCCAGCCGGATCGACCCGAACTGGCATGGCTGGCTGCATCGTACCTGGGACGAGCCTCCGACCGACAAGCCCCTCAGCCACAAGGCCTGGGAAAAGCCGCATCAGGAAAACTTGACCGGCACGCCGTTGGCCTATGCGCCAGCGGGATCGCTGCGTCGGGCGGACCCGGTCGAGCGGAAAGACTACGAGGCCTGGACCCCCGAATAGGCGGATTTTTTCATGAGTACCCACAACACCACAGAGATCGTGGTCGGCGGCGCCGTGCTGGCCGCAGCCATCGTATTTGGCGTCTATGCCACCCAGGCCACGGGCCTGTCGAATTCCAGCGCAGGCTATGAGCTTGGCGCGTCCTTCCGGTCTTTGGAAGGCGTCACCGTTGGCACCGATGTACGCCTGGCGGGCGTCAAGATCGGCACCGTGACCGGTGTGGACCTGAACCCCGAAAGCTATCGTGCCGACACCACCTTTTCGGTCGCCAACAACATTCAGGTGCCCGATGACAGCGCTGCCGTGATTTCCTCGGAGGGGCTCTTGGGCGGCAACTTCGTCGAGATCATGCCGGGCGGCTCGCCCTTTTACTTTGAGGCGGGCGATCAGATCGAGGATACGCAGGGCGCGGTCAGCCTGATCTCGCTGCTGGTCAAATTCGTTGCGGGCGACGGGAGCGGCGAGTGATCCGCGCCGCGATCATCACGCTTGCCTTGCTGACGCAGGGCGCAATGGCACAGGATGCCGTGACCTCGGGCACCGGTGGCGTGTTGCGCGGGCTGGACAAGGTGAACGGCCAGACCGTGGATGTGGACATTCGCAATGGCGAGACAGGTCAGATCTTCGGCCTTGATGTGGCGCTGGGGGATTGCCGGTTTCCGGTCGAAAACCCGACCGGCGATGCGTTTGCCTATTTGACCATCTGGGAAACCGGCAAGGCTCAGGCGCTGTTTGATGGCTGGATGATTGCCAGCTCCCCGGCGCTGAACGCGCTGGATCACGCGCGCTATGATGTCTGGGTGATCCGCTGTATGACGCCCTGAGGGCTCTGTTCGAGCGGCGTGGTGAAATCTGCGATGGACGCGACGGCCGGTTCCAGCAATCTGTGATATTCCGCACGCGGGATTTCGATGGCCCCCAACGAGGCCAGATGCGGGGTCAGGAACTGCGTGTCAAACAGCTGGAAACCGGTCTGCACCAGCCGGTCGATCAGATAGGCCAATGCGATCTTTGAGGCATCGGTGCGGCGCGAAAACATGCTTTCGCCGAAAAACGCCGCGCCCAGCACCACTCCGTATACGCCACCAACCAGTTTGTGCCTGTCCCAGACCTCAAGCGAATGGGCATTGCCGCGTTGATGCAGTGTCAGGTAGTGCGCGCGAAGCTCTGCGTTGATCCAGGTTTCGCTGCGATCGGCGCAACCGTCCACGACATCACCGAAGGCGCGGTTGATTGTGATCTTGTAGTCCTGCTGCCGCAGACGGCGCGCCAGCGAGCGCGAGATGTGAAATCCGTCAAGCGGGAAGACACCCCGCAGTTTCGGGTCGACCCAGAAAATCTCCGGGTCTTCCCTGTGTTCGGCCATCGGGAAAATCCCGATGGAATAGCCATGCAGCAGCAGTTCAGGCGACAGGGTCATGACCGGGTGACCGGGTCATTCGCCCAGATTGGTCTCAAGCCAATGTTCCAGCCAGTGGATGTTGTAATCCCCGCTATGGATGTCGGGTTCCTGCAACAGCGCGTCAAACAGCGGCACCGTGGTGTCGACGCCATCAACGATCAACTCGCCCAAAGCCCGATGCAGGCGGGCCAGCGCCTCGGGCCGGTCGCGGCCCTGCACGATCAGCTTGCCGATCAGCGAGTCGTAATAGGGCGGGATTGAGTAACCATTATACAGCGCCGAATCCATCCGCACGCCCAGCCCACCCGGCGCGTGATAGGCCGTGATCTTGCCGGGGCAGGGGGCGAAGTTGGGCAGCCGTTCGGCGTTGATGCGCACCTCGATGGCATGGCCGTTGATCCGCAGATCCTCCTGCCCGAAGGACATCGGCTCGCCTGCGGCAACGAGGATTTGCTCGCGCACCAGGTCGACGCCGAAAATGCCCTCGGTGACCGGGTGTTCCACCTGCAGGCGGGTGTTCATTTCGATGAAATAGAACTCGCCATTCTCATAGAGGAACTCGATCGTACCCGCACCGATATAGTTGATCTTGGCAACCGCGTCGGCGCAGACCTTGCCGATCTTGGCGCGCTCTTCGGGGGTGATACAGGGGCCGGGGGCCTCTTCGAACACTTTCTGGTGGCGGCGTTGCAGTGAACAGTCGCGTTCGCCCAGATGTACCGCCTTGCCCTTACCATCGCCAAAGACCTGAATCTCGATATGGCGCGGCGTGGTCAGGTATTTCTCGATATAGACCTCGTCATTGCCGAAGGCGGCCTTGCCTTCGGCCCGCGCGGTGCGGAAGGCGGTTTCCATCTCTTCGGCGCTGTTGGCGACCTTCATGCCCCGTCCGCCGCCACCGGCGGTGGCCTTGATGATGACGGGATAGCCGAATTCCTCGCCGATCTTCTTTGCTGCTTCAAGGTCTGGCACGCCACCATCCGAGCCGGGCACGCAGGGCACGCCCAACTCTTTCATCGTGTCCTTGGCGGTGATCTTGTCGCCCATGACGCGGATATGTTCGGCAGTGGGGCCGATGAAGGTGATGCCGTGATCCTCGACGATCTGAACGAAGGCGGCGTTTTCCGACAGAAAGCCATAGCCGGGATGGATCGCCTGTGCGCCGGTGATCTCGCAGGCCGAGATGATGGCAGGCACGGACAGGTAGCTTTGCGGGCTGGGCGCCGGGCCGATGCAGACCGACTCATCTGCCATGCGCACATGCATGGCGTCGCTGTCGGCGGTGGAATGCACGGCGACCGTGGCGATCCCCATCTCTTGTGCCGCGCGGATCACGCGCAGGGCGATCTCGCCGCGATTGGCAATCAGGATCTTGTCGAACATGGGACCGCCTTACTCGATGATGACCAGAGGGGTTCCGAACTCCACCGCGGCGCCGTCCTCGACCAGGATCCGCTTGACGGTTCCGGCCTTGGGCGCGCTGATCTGGTTCATGGTCTTCATTGCCTCGACGATCAGCAACGTGTCGCCCTCGCTGACAGTGGCGCCAACGGTGATGAAGGCGGGGGCACCCGGTTCGGCCTGCATATAGACAGTGCCCACCATCGGCGAGGTTACGGCACCCGGATGGCTAGCGGGATCTTCGGCGGCGGCCGGGGCCTCGGGCGCGGCAGCGGCTGCCACAGGGGCGGCCGGTGCGGCGGTGGGAACGGCAACCTGCACAGGTGCCGCCGTCGTGGCCGGACCCATGCGGCTGACGCGGACATTCAGACTGTCCTCTTCGCCATAGTCGCGTTTGACCTGCAATTCGGTCAGGTCATTGTCGCGCAGCAACTCGGCCAGTGCCTTGATGAATGCCACGTCCGCTTCGTGTTTATTGTCTGTCATGCGAGTCCTCGACGTTCCCCTTGGTCCTTGTTGTGTTTCGGACCTCAACTTTACGCGGCGTTATAGGCCAAGCTTTCGGCCATGAAAAGCGCCGTGTCCCTGCGCTAGATGGGGCTTTGTACGCCATTTTGCGAGCAAAAGCTGCATCACAGCGGCATCCCCGACAATTTGGCCACAAGTTCGGGCAGTTTGCGGGCCCCGAACTTCTCCAGCAGCCGCGCGCGATGCGCCTCGATCGTGCGATAGCTCAGGCCCAGTTCCGCGCCAACCTCCTTGGCTGACAGTCCTCGGCAGGACAGGATGGCCACATCCCGCTCGCGCGGGGTCAGTTCAACCAAGGGGCGATCCTCCGAGATATCCGAGAAGCTCCAGATCCCGTGGCGGAACGGGTCGTCGGGGGTCAGCGATTTACCCCGCGCCCGACACCAGAACAGGTCACCGTCGCGGCGGCGCATGATGCGTTCGTCCGAGTAATAGCCGGTCTCGCGCATCACTGTCAGGCTACGCGCGCCGATGCGTTCGAAATCCGCCTGGCTGGGATACAGATGCAGGAGCGGCATGTCGCGATACTCTTCCTCCTCGCCGCCGAACATCTTGGCAAAATAGAGATTGCAGCGCCGAATGACGCGGTTCTCCAACTCCACAAGGCCGATGGGCGCATATTCGAAGGCAGGGTCGCTCATGACACCATGGTGACCGGTATTGCCGCGAAATTGAAGAGAAATGCGCGTCGGACAATGCGCGCGTGCCAGTCTATCCCTTTTGCGTTTGCGTCAGCATCCGGGTGTCATCGTTTCAGGCTCAGATTTCCGGGTGGTTTTGCGCGAGGAAATCCTGAATCTTCTGATACATAAGCGTCCCGTAATCTGCGTTTGCATGATGCGGGTCCCGTTTGCCAGTGAATGTCTTTTCCAGTGAATACTCTTTCAACAGAAACCCCTGGTCGTCCATCGTCCCTTCGGGCGGTGCGATAAACGGGATGTCCTGCTCGGTCAGCCAGTCGGTGAAACGCTGCCGCGCTCGGCTGTCGATCGCCGAAATGATATCGAGTGGAATGCCGCTTTCAGCGATGACACTATTGCGTCGCACCGCTGGGCAGGAAATGACAAAGAACTTGGCGTTGATCTGCTTGAGTTGCGCAAGGAAAGCTTTGATGTATCTCTGATCGTCATCGATGATGGCGTCGACGACAGCCCTTGAAACAGGTCGCATATCGGGATGGTCAAGGCAGGTTGGGGTCGCTTCCTTCCAGAACTCTCCTCGCAGTATTCGGTTGTTGTGGGTCCCGGTGACCAAGCCCCAAACATGGGTGTCATCGATCGACACCTCGGAGGTCGCGGTTTCAACCCGCTCGGAAAAGAGCGGTTCTGTGAAGAAGATTCGGTTGCCACGTACTTCGCTGAACGGGGCGGTTTCATAGGCGCCACTGCCCAGAGCAAAGACATGCACGTCGGTCGATTTTTTGCCGACTCGGATCATACCCTGTTTGATTGCAGCAGTATGAGAGTTTCCGCAGATAAAGAGACTCATTGGCCGAACGTCTCCAAAATGGCTTCTTCACAGACAAGGTCGTCCTGAGAGGCCTCAACGGGTGTCGCCTGATTGGGTGTTTCGGTGTCACCTGACTGATCGCCAATGGCGGAAAAGAACACATCCATGGCCTGTGCGACGCCCTCGGCCGCAACGTTCCGCAAGTTTGGCATGTAGTACATCGCCCGCATGGGATGAGAGGCGATGAGTTCGTAGGAGGGAAAGTAGTCAACAAATTCGTGCTTCTGCGAGAGCGCGCCTGCGACGGCTCGCAGCACCGACTTGGAGTAAATCGTCGCAGGCAGAACATGCTGATCGGTCGCCGTCGCGGTGAGCGGCACAGGCGAGACAGTCAGCAGGAATTTCATCTGCGGGTTCTTTTCACGCGCCAAAGCGATGAAAGCATTCATGTCCTGCAGCGTTTCTTCGTAGTCGAAATTCTTGAAGCGGTATTTGGCTGGATCGAAGGTACCCCCCACCGTCCCCGGGCAGGTCGGCAAAGCCACGCCGTCCTCGATACTTTCCCAGGCTTCGGTCAAGCCAAGTGTAAAGACGAACAGGTCGGTTTGATCCAGCATCGAGGCAACCTGAGACAGGTGATAGCGCCGATCCGTTTCAAGCTCGTCAATATCAGCAAAGCCGTCGGGTTCGATGGCGGGGCGGAACGGATCACGGGCGCGCCCGTTCTCATCGACGTAAGCGGTTTCAATCGGCTGCAGAGTGCCGCTGGCGCGGGCCAGCATCTGGATGAGTTGCCGTGGTGTGTAGATATTGCCGTAGCGCGCCGAATAAAGGTCGTAGCCAAATTCATGCCACCGTTCGCGAGACAGCGCCGGGGGCGGTGTTTCCAGGTCGACATAGTTGAAGCCGCGCTTCTTGAACTGCGCCCCGATATGCTGTGCAAAGCAACTTCCCGCGCAGGAAATGCGGACGGTTCGGTCGATTTCGAACTTGGGCTCATAAATATCAGAAATACCCAGCAAATTTTGTTCCGAGACGCCGGATCGCCAGAACGCTTTTGGTGGCTGTGATTCATATGGATTCGCAGGCATTGGCAAGAACCTTAAGGGCTAAGAAACTTGAGGTACTAAACATTCTGGATAGGGGAAACACAATCGCCGGTTTCAAACCATTTCCTGCCTATTAGCGGATTTGGACCTGTTCCCTTGGCGGTAGGTTTCGCCGACACGGGAACGGACTGGCGACGCTCGGGAAGGAACCAATAGCTCCGGTACCCGAAGTTCTAACCGGATCACGCTGAACGGAACCAGCCGGGCAGGTCGGTGGCAAGGTTGAGCGGGACGTCGCGTACCCGGATCAGGCCGATGCGGCGGTCCCGTTCAGGTTCGCCACTGATCTGAGCATAGGCTTGCGGTTCCGCCTCTTCCCAATCGGTCGGCGGCAAGCTGCGGACTCGGTCGGCGAACTTGCGATTGCGAATGTCGGGCTTGAGCCAGGATTGCCCAGGCGTGCCGCGGCCCGGTTCCGATGCGACCTGCATCCTGTGTGTGTCGCTTTCGGCAAGCGCGTGTGTGTTGGCGTATTTGAGATGCACCAGATAGACGCCGCGTGGCACCGAGAACGGGTAAGCCTCGGTATGGCGCGGACGAATCTCTATCCCGTGCCGACGCAGTCCGACATGCTGGCGTACCGCCCAGGCCTTGCTGTAATGGGCTGAAAACAGCGCCCGCCGCCGGTGCTGCAGCGCCAGCATGCCGGGTTTGAGTTCCGGATCGTCTGGCAGTTCGGCCAGATTCAGCCCGAGCGAGAATTGTGCGCGTCCGGGGTTCTGTTCGAAGAGATCGGCAAAGCTCTGATAGCGGGCCGGATCGAGGTAGATCAACTCATCCACATCGGTACGGATGACCCAGTCATAAACCTGATTCAGCCCGGTCTGAAACCCGTTCAGCAGGCGGCCCCGGGACAGGTCAAATTCCGTGAGCTTGTCGCGCGGGACGGTGATGATGCTGGCGTCGGGGCAAAGTTCCTGGATTTTAGGGTCGGCCCCATGCGCCACCACAAACAGGTTTTGGGGACCCAGATGTCGGCCGTAATGCGCGTACCACTGGGACAGGGCCCAGTAATCGCGATACACCATCGTCAACGCGCAGATCTTCATAGGGCCATTTACGGCGGGTTCCGCGACTGCGGCAACCGGGTGTTCCGAAAAACCCGCGGCCTGTGTCAGATCGCCAGATATTCCGAGCGCAAATCCTCGTTTTCCAGCACGTCCGCAGCGGTGCCGTCAAAGACGATGCTGCCGGTGTCCAGAATAACCGCCCGGTCCGCCAATTCCAGCGCCCGCACCGCGTTCTGTTCAACGATGATCGTGGTCATGCCCTGCTCTTTGATATGCATGAGCGTCTTTTCAATCTCGTCCACGATCACCGGGGCCAGACCTTCGTAGGGTTCGTCCAGCAGCAGCACTTTGAGGTCACGCGCCAGCGCGCGGGCAATGGCCAGCATCTGCTGCTCGCCGCCTGAAAGCGTCACGCCCTCTTGCTTGCGCCGCTCTCCCAGGCGCGGGAACAATTCATAGAGCCGCTCCAGCGACCAGCCGACCGGTGGTGCGATTTGCGCCAGCTGCAGGTTTTCCTCGACCGTCAGGCCGGGGATGATCCGGCGGTCCTCGGGCACAAGGCCCAACCCGGACGCGGCGGCCTCGTGGCTGGCCATCTTGTGCAGCGGTTTGTGATCGAGCCAGATCTCGCCATGCTTGACCTCGGGGTCGCCCAACCGCGCGATAGACCTGAGTGTCGAGGTCTTGCCAGCACCGTTGCGGCCCAGCAAGGCAAGGATCTCGCCTTCGTGCACGTTGAAGGACACGCCCTGCACGATATAGCTTTCGCCGTAGTAGGAATGCATGTCCCAGACCGACAGGAAGGCGGGGGCGGTCTTGGCCTGATTGGCGTTTTTCGAGAAATCGGGTTTGGTGTTCATGATGATTTCTCCTTACGCGCTTTCGCCCAGATAGGCTTCGCGCACCTTGGGATTGCCACGAATGTTTTCGGGGCTGTCCTCGACCAGCGGTGTGCCTTGGGCCAGAACCGTGATCCGGTCGGCGAGGCTGAACACCACATGCATGTCGTGTTCGATGATGGCGATGGTGATGTCGCGTTCGTCGCGGATTTGTTTCAGCAGATCGATCGTGTTGTTGGTATCGGCCCGCGCCATACCCGCCGTCGGCTCGTCCAGCAGCAGCAGGCGCGGCTGCTGGCTGAGGCACATGCCGATCTCAAGCCGCCGTTTGTCCCCGCGTGACAGCGATGCGGAATGCATGTCGCGTTTGTCGGCCATGTTCATCTCTTCCAGCATTTCCTCGGCCGCTTCGACGATCTGTTTCTCGTTCTGGACGGTCTCATAGGCATGCATACGAAACGCCCCGTCGCGTTTGGCGAAGATCGGGATCATCATGTTTTCCATCACCGTGAGTTCGCCGAAAATTTCGGGCGTCTGAAACACCCGGCTGATGCCCATCTGATTGATCTCGAACGGGGCCCGGCCCAGAACCGACTGGCCATCAAACATCACGCTGCCGGTATCGGGGATCAGCTTGCCCACCAGACAGTTCAGCAGCGTGGATTTGCCCGCGCCGTTCGGCCCGATGATGGCATGTACCGAGTTTTCCTTGACGCTGAGGTTTACATCCCCCAGCGCCTGCAATCCGCCGAAACGTTTGTTGACGCCTTTGACTTCCAGAATGCTCATCACTGCGTCCCCTTATTCCGCCGGCTCGGTCTTGCCGCTGGTTTTCTTGTCCTTGCGTTTGCCACGCACCCAGTTCAGCAGCTTCTGACCCCCTTCGACCAGACCGCCGGGAAGGAAGATCACGACCAGCATGAACAGAAGACCCAGTGTCAGATGCCAGCCTTTGCCGATGAAGGGGTGGATGATGAAGACCATGAAGTCCTCTATCCCGTCGGGCAGGAACGCGAACCAGCTATGCAGCACGTTGTCGTTGATCTTCGAGAAGATGTTCTCGAAATACTTGATGAAACCCGCGCCCAGAACCGGCCCGATCAGGGTGCCGGTGCCGCCGAGGATGGTCATCAACACCACCTCTCCGCTCGCCGTCCACTGCATCCGCTCGGCGCCCGCAAGCGGGTCCATCGCGGCCATCAGCCCGCCGGCCAATCCGGCATACATGCCCGAGATCACAAAGGCCGCCAGCGTGTAGGGGCGTGAGTTCAGCCCGGTATAGTTCATCCGCTGCTGGTTCGACTTCACCGCCCGCAGCATCATGCCAAAGGGTGAACGGAAGATGCGGATCGACAGGTAAAAGACCACCATCATGATCACCGCGCACAGGTAGTAGCCCGCGTTGAAATCGAAACTCCATCCGCCGATGTCCAGCGTATAGGTCGACCGCATCGACAGGCCGAACAGATGTGGCAGATCCGGCAATCCGTCTCGATGGAACCATTGCACGTCATCTGCATAGACCTGCAACCCGGTCTCGCCATTGGTCAGGTTGAACCGCGGGTTCGATAGCACCGAATAAGCCAGCGCAAAGCTCATCTGCGCAAAGGCCAGCGTCAGGATCGAGAAATAGATGCCCGAGCGGCGCAGGCTGACAAAGCCGATCAGCAATGAGAACAGACCAGCGACGACCACGCTCAGCAAGATGGCCGGGATGACGTTGTAGCTAAAGAGCTTGAACATCCATACGGCGGCGTATGATCCGACACCCAGGAAAGCGGCGTGGCCGAAACTGAGATAGCCGGTCAATCCGAACAGGATGTTGAAGCCGATGGCGAAGATCCCGAAGATCACGAAACGCTGCATCAGATCCGGGTAGCCCGCGTTGAACTGCGCCATGGCGCTGCCTTCGGGAAAGGGGTTCAGGATGAAGGGGGCGAGCAGCGTCAGTACTGCCACGATCAGCAGCAGAGACGTGTCTTTCTTGTTCAGTCCCAGCATGGCTCAGTCCTCCATCACGCCTTTGCGGCCCATCAGCCCGCGGGGGCGGGTGAGCAGCACGATGATTGCGACCAGATAGATGATGATCTGGTTGATCCCCGGGATCGTGGTGGTGGCCCAGGTGGTTGAAGCAAAGCTTTCCAGAATACCCAGCAGGAACCCCGCCAGCACCGCGCCGGGCAGCGAGCCCATGCCACCAACAACGACAACCACGAAGCTCAGCACCAGAAAATCCATACCCATATGGTAATTGGGCGGGTTGAGCGGGCCGTACATCACGCCTGCCAGTCCGGCGACCGCGGCAGCGATGCCGAACATTATGGTGAAGCGGCGGTCGATATTGATGCCCAGCAGGCCCACGGTTTCACGATCCGCCATCCCGGCACGCACGACCATGCCGAAGGTGGTGAATTGCAGGAAGGCAAAGATGCCACCGATGATCAGCGTGGCAAAGGCAAAATATATCAGTCGCCAGATCGGGTAGATGATGGCGTTGGGGTCAAACCCGACCATCACGCCCAGATCGATCGATCCGCTCAGCGCCTCGGGTGGTGGGGTCTGGATCGGGTTGGCACCGAAGAAGTATTTCACGATCTCCTGCAAGACGATAGCAAGCCCGAAGGTGACCAGGATCTGATCCGCATGCGGTCGCTTGTAGAAGTGCTTGATCAACCCGCGTTCCATCACGTAGCCGACCAGCAACATGATCGGGATCGCAACGAGGATCGCCAGTGGCACGGACCAGTCTATGATAGCGGCCCCGGTTTCCGGCCCGAACCAGGCCTCGACATAGGGCGTCTTGACCTTGAGCGGGTTGCCCAGAAAATCCTTCTGGGTCTCGTCCACGGTCTCGAAGCTCAGATTCAGAAACCTTTGCAGCGTTACCGCGCAAAAGGCGCCGATCATGAACAGCGCGCCATGGGCGAAATTTACAACGCCCAGCGTACCGAAGATCAGTGTCAGTCCCAGCGCGATCAGCGCATAGGCCGAGCCTTTGTCGAGCCCGTTCAGGATTTGCAGAAGAATGGCGTCCATCTGTCCCCACCTCTGGATTGGCCGATGCGGCATTGGCTTTTGTGCCCGCCGCTCTTGTTGACCGGCCGCAATCGCTTGCGACCGGTCCCGGTTTGCGTGAGTGGTTAGGAACCGGGGTTACACTCGCCCAGGCTGCCGCCCGCGAACATCGGATGCTCGGGATCATACTCGACCTGCGACCGCGGCGTGATCTCGACGATTTCCAGCGTGTCATAGGCGTTGGTCGGGTTCTCGTTGCCCCGCACCACCAGCACGTCCTTGAAGCACTGATGATCCGCGCCGCGATACCAGGTCGGGCCATTGCCAAGCCCGTCGAACTCGAAATCTTCCAGCGCTTCGACAACACCGCACGGGTTGAAGGTGCCCGCGCGTTCGACCGCATCCGCATAAAGAAGAACCTGCGCATAACAGGTCTGGGCCGAGTTGGATGGCGGCTTGTCGTATTTTTCGCCGAAGGACTTCACGAAGGCTTTGGTGCCTTCATCCTGCAGCTGCCAGTTCCAGTTCATCGACCCCAGCACGCCCTTGATGTTCTCGCCCGCACCAGCGGCCATCAATTCGGAATAGAGCGGCACGACGATCTTGAAGTCCTTGCCGTTGGCCACCTTGTCGAGCAGACCGAACTGGATCGCGTTGGTCAGCGAGTTGACCATGTTGCCGCCATAGTGGTTCAGAACCAGAACATCCGCGCCCGAGTTCAGAACCGGGGCGATATAGGACGAGAAATCCGTCGATGCGAGCGGGGTCTTCACCGTGTTGACCGTTTCCCATCCCAGGGCCTCGGTCGAGGCAACAATCGACTCTTCCTGAGTCCAGCCCCAGTTGTAATCCGCCGTCAGGTGATAGGCGCGGCGTTCCTTGCCCATCTCTGCCGCCAGCACCGGTGCCAGGGCGGCACCCGACATATAGGCGTTGAAGAAGTGGCGGAAGCCGTTGGCCTTCTTGTCCTTGCCGGTCGTGTCATTGGCATGGGTCAGACCGGCCATGAAGATCACGCCGGCTTCCTGACACAGGCCCTGAACCGCAACAGCCACGCCCGAGGACGAGCCGCCATTGATCATGACCGCGCCATCCTTTTCGATCATCGACTTGGCCGATGCGCGGGCCGCGTCCGATTTGGTCTGGGTGTCGCCGGTGACGAAGTCGACCTTCTTGCCCAGAATGCCGTTCCCCTTCAGCGCCTTCGAGGTGAAGGTGTTCAGGCAGCCACCATCGCCTTCACCGTTCAGGTGCTCGACGGCCAGTTGCTGCGCCAGCAATTCGTCATTGCCTTCTTCGGCATACGGCCCGGTCTGGGGCACATTGAAGCCGAGGATAACATTGCTGCCGGTTGGCTCGTTGGTAAACGCGCTTGCGGATTGCGCGGTGAAGACTGTCGGCATCGCCAGACCGGCCCCCGCCACGGCACCCGTTTTCAGCACCCTGCGACGGGTGACATCATTCTTGGACATTCATTCCTCCCATTTCATTTGCGCTTTGCGGCTCCTCTTCCGCGCGGCGCGGCACTTATCTGTGCAAAGTCGAGTATGGGAGGCGCAAAGAAAATTGCGCAATAAACCCTTTGAATCGAATATTTATTCTGTAAATTATTCGACAGATGTGAGGGGTATCATGTAAATTTTCTTACGTCGCGGCGCAGAAAGCCGTTGATATGGGACGAAAAACCGGGGGGTCGGGCCATCGCACGGGACACGTTGACAGGCAGCCGCATCCGCGAACGACGGATGATCAGCGGGTTTCGGCAGGCGGACCTCGCCCGCAAAGTGGGTATTTCTGCCTCCTACCTCAACCTGATCGAGCATAACCGGCGCAGAATCGGCGGCAAGTTGCTGGTAGATATCGCGAGCGAGCTGCAGGTCGAACCCTCGATGCTGACCGAAGGGGCCGAAGCCGCGCTGATCGCGGCGCTGGGCGAGGCGGCGGCCCAGATCGGCCCGGCTGCGGCGGAACTGGATCGGGTCGACGAACTGGCCGGGCGCTTTCCCGGTTGGGCCGATATCGTCGCGCGCCAGCATCGCCGGATCACGACGCTGGAACGGACCGTTGTGACCCTGTCAGACCGGTTGACCCATGACCCGCTTCTGGCCGCTTCGCTGCATGAGTTGCTGTCGACCGCCGCCGCGATCCGGTCGACCGCCTCGATCCTGGCCGAGCCCGGCGATCTGGAACCGGAATGGCGCGACCGCTTCCACCGCAACCTCAATCAGGATGCCGAACGCCTGGCGGAAAGTTCCAAGGCGCTGGTTGGCTATCTGGACGAAACCGACAGCAGCAGCGCCGACCGGCGGGGGATGCCGCTGGAGCAGGTCGAGGCCTTTGTCGCGGCGCGCGGCCATCACTTCCCGGAAATCGAGAGCACGGGCGAAGTGCCGAACGACGTGCTGGAAGGGCTGGAAAGCGGCGCGGCGCGCGCGGTGGGGGCGGGTATCCTGACGCTCTATGCCGCCGATGTTCGCGCTATGCCGCTGCGGGATGTTCTGGATGCGCTGGATGAGCTGGGGGTTGATCCGCTTGGCCTCGCGCGGCGGTTCGAGGTCGATCTGCCCTCGGTGTTCCGCCGCATGGCGACCCTGCCCGAGGGTGCGCTGGCCCATGACGTGGGGTTGGTGCAATGCGATGCTTCGGGCAGTATCGTCTTCCGCAAGGCAATCTCGGGCTTTGCCTTGCCGCGACACGGGGAATCCTGCCCGCTCTGGCCGCTCTTTACCGCGCTCAACCGGCCGCTGGTGCCGATTCGCCGCCGGGTGTCGCAACTGGGGCGCACAGCGGCAGAGTTCGATTGCTTTGCCGTCGCCTGGCCGCAGGAGGTGCCCGGTTTCGATGTGGATCCGGTCTATCACTCGATCATGCTGATCCTGCCGGTGCCGAGTGACGAAGGGGGTCATGCCGATGCGCTGCCAGTGGGCAGCAGCTGCCGGGTCTGCCCGCGCCGGGCCTGCGCGGCGCGACGTGAACCGTCGATCCTGTCGGAAGAGTTTTGACAGGTCCGTGACAGCAAGTCTAATCTGAACCACGCATAACAGACGGGCACAGGCCCGATTGCCTTTTTTGGGGAGGAAGGGCCGGAATGAACCGACGTGTTCTTCTGATTGAAGATGAACCGAATATCACCGAAGCAATCCGCTTCCTGCTCAGCCGCGAAGGCTGGCAGGTCGATACCCATGCCGATGGCTCTGACGCGGTGGATGTGATCACCTCGGCCGCGCCCGATCTGCTGATCCTGGATGTCATGCTGCCGGGCAAGAGCGGCATGGACATCCTCAAGGAGGTACGCGCGCTGGATGGAATGCAGGACCTGCCGGTTCTGATGCTGACCGCGCGCGGCCAGGCCCGTGATCGCGACATGGCCGAGAAGGCTGGCGTCAGCCGCTTCATGACCAAACCGTTTTCCAACGCCGAGGTTCTGACAGCGGTACGCGATCTGCATGCACAGGCCAGCCGACCATGAGCGTCGGGCCGGAGAATGAGACCGGCCCGGTCCAGGCACCTCCGGTGTTTCTGGAAAAACAGAGCTATCGCCGCCGCCGCCTGAGCGATGCCGCGCGCCTGCTGCCGATCTTCGGCGCGCTGCTCTTTACGGTCCCATTGCTCTGGCCTGATGGATCGGGAGAGGGCGGGCAGGTGTCGATGTCAGCAGCCATCACCTATATCTTCGGGGTCTGGGCGCTGCTGATCGTGATCGGAGGGCTCTTTGGCGTGGCCGCGCGGAGATGGAGCGGGTCTGACCCCGGCAGTTCGGAGCGCGGCTGATGGCGTCCCTGAACGTGCTCATTCTGGTCTGTCTGGGCTACGTGGTGTTCCTGTTCGGTGTGGCCTTTGCCTCGGACCGGCTGGCGGCGACCGGGCGCATCCGCTGGCTGCGCTCGCCGCTGATCTACACCTTGTCGCTCTCGATCTATTGCACCGCCTGGACGTTCTACGGAGCAGTTGGTTATGCCGCTCGTAGCGGACTGGAGTTCGTGACCATCTATCTGGGGCCAACGCTGGTGATGATCGGCTGGTGGTGGGGGTTGCGCAAACTGGTGCGGGTGGGGCGCAGCCAGCGGGTGACCTCGATCGCCGACCTGATCTCCTCGCGCTTTGGCAAGTCGAACGTGCTGGCGATCTGCGTGACAGTTTTGGCTGTGCTTGCGGTGACACCTTACATCGCGTTGCAATTGCAATCGATCACGCTGTCCTTCTCGATCTTTGCTGATGGTGACCCCGACGGGTTTTATCGCGAGGGCTCCAGCGCCTTTTGGGTGGCGGCGGGGCTTGCGGTGTTTGCGATCCTCTTCGGTACGCGCAACCTGGATGCCAATGAGCGCCACCACGGGGTTGTGACCGCCATCGCGATTGAGGCCGTTGTCAAACTGCTGGCGCTGTTAGCGGTCGGCGTTTTTGTCGTCTGGGGGATTGGCGGCGGGGTTGAGCCGATATTGCAGCGCATCGATCAATCCGAGATCGGGACATGGACCATCGACAAAGGGCGCTGGGCGACGATCACCTTCCTTGCAGCGGCGGCTTTTGTCTGCCTGCCGCGCATGTTTCAGGTCATGGTGGTTGAAAACGATGATGAACGCCACCTGCGCATGGCGGCCTGGGCCTTTCCGCTTTACCTGCTGCTGATGAGCCTCTTCGTTGTGCCCATCGCGGTGGTGGGGCTGGACCTGATGCCCGAGGGATCGAACCCCGATCTGTTCGTGCTGACCATCCCGCTGGCGCAGGGCGAGGGCGGGTTGGCCATGTTGGCGTTTCTGGGCGGGTTTTCCTCAGCCACCTCGATGGTGATCGTGGCGGCGATGGCGCTGTCGACCATGGTGTCGAACCATATCGTGATGCCGATCTGGCTCTATTCGCAGGGTGGCGGGGCCTCGGTTTCGGGGGATGTGCGCAATATTGTCCTGTTCTCGCGCCGGATATCAATCGCGGTGATCATGGCGCTGGGCTATTTCTATTTTGTTTTCACCGGCGGCGGCGCGCTGGCCTCGATCGGGCTGATTGCGTTTGCGGGGATCGCGCAGATCCTGCCTGCGCTGGTCGGCGGCCTGTTCTGGCGCGGTGCGACACGGACCGGCGCTCTGGTCGGCCTCACCATCGGATTCGTGCTGTGGCTCTATACGTTGCTTTTGCCCGGTATCGGCAGCGGGTTGCTGTCCGAGAGCGTCATGACAAATGGTCTTTTCGGCTGGCACTGGCTGCGGCCTGATGCGCTTTTTGGCGTGACCGGGTTGGACCCGACCGTGCATTCGGTGATGTGGTCACTGTCGCTCAATACCGTGGCCTTCTGCTTCGTGTCGCTGTTGAGCTTTCCCAGCCCGCTCGAACGGCTTCAGGGCGCGCAATTTGTCAACGTGTTCGACCATTCCGCCGGTCCGCGCGGCTGGACCGGGTCGGTGGCGCAGAGCGAAGACCTGATGATCATGTCCCAGCGCATTCTGGGCGCGCGCGAAGCGCAGGAGTTCTTTCATGCCGAAGCCTTGCAGCAGGGCGGGCGCGGTGTCTTGCCCGACCCGACACCGGCCTTTCTGGAACGGCTGGAACGCGAGCTTGGCGGCTCGGTCGGGGCGGCTGCCGCCCATGCGATGATCGGGCAGATTGTCGGCGGGTCGTCGGTTTCTGTGCAGGACCTGCTGGCGGTGGCAGACGAATCGGCGCAGCTGATGGAGTATTCCAGCCAGTTGGAGGCGAAATCCTCGGAACTCAGCCGCACCGCGCACAAACTGCGCGAAGCCAACGAGAAGCTAACCCAGATATCACTGCAAAAAGACGCCTTCCTCAGCCAGGTCAGCCACGAGTTGCGCACGCCCATGACTTCGATCCGCGCCTTTTCCGAGATATTGCGCGACACTGACGGGCTTCTGCCCGAGGACAAGACCCGCTATGCCACGATCATCCATGACGAGGCGTTGCGCCTGACGCGGCTGCTGGACGATCTGCTGGATCTGAGCGTGCTGGAAAGTGGTCAGGTCAGCCTGAACCTGCGCGATGGGCGGCTGGATGCGGTGCTGGACCGGGCGCTTGATTCGGCGTTGGCGGGCTCAACGCGCAAGCTGCTGGTGAAGCGCCAGAAATCCACCGAGCGCATTGCGCTGCGCTCCGATCTGGATCGGCTGGGGCAGGTCTTCATCAACCTGATCTCGAACGCGCAGAAATATTGCGACGCGCGCGATCCGGTGCTGACGATCTCGGTGCACGACGTGGGCGGTCAGGTGGTTGTCGATTTCATCGACAATGGCAGCGGCATCCCGACACAAGCGCAATCGATGGTGTTCGAGAAATTTGCCCGCGTAAGTTCCGAAAAAGCTGGCGGGGCGGGGCTGGGTCTGGCGATCTGTCGCGAGATCATGCAGCGGCTTGGTGGCAATGTGACCTATCTGACCGGGCAAAGCGGCGCGGCGTTTCGGGTGAGCCTGTCGACAAATCAGGAAATGGCCGCCGAATAGGGCGGGCGTAAGGGTTTGGTAAGGCGTTCTGCCTAAACCGGTGTCATGGCGCAGTCGTACAGGCAAACGATCCCGTGAATTCAGAGGCCCGCAACGTGGATACCGCGATGGCGCGCAAGATCGCGTTGTCGGGTAAGGGTGCGGTGCAATCCGCCCGCCCGCTGCTGCGGGCCCTGCGGCGGGGGCTGGCACAGGCTTCGGCACATGTCGCGGGTCCGGCGATGGCGGTGATCGGCGCGACCGAGAACAGTTTTCCCCGCGATCTGCTATCCGCCCATCTGGAAGAACAGCGCCTGATGCTGGTTCTGGGGGAACCCGGCGGGCTGACAGCGGCGATCTGTATCGACCGCCGGGCAACTGCCGCAATGATCCGCTATCAGACCATGGGTGAGGTTGGGTCGCAGCCCCCCGATGACCGACCCTTCACCGATACCGACGCCGCGCTTCTTGCGCCGCTGGCTGAGCAGGTCTTGGCAGAAGCGGGCGCGCTGCTGGGAGAGGCCGAGGATTGGTTGTGTCTGCAGAAATACAGGTTTGAAAGCCGACAGGAAAAGCTGTCGGATCTGGCGCTGGTCTTGGGGCAGGAACATTATCGGCTTTGTGAGCTGGTCGTCGATATCGGACATGGGGCGTGTCAGGGCCAGATCACGGTGGCGTTGACGGATCACGTCGAAGAACAGGAAGCCCAACCAAGCAAGGCCGCATCGCAGCCTGCGGGGCTGGAGTCTAATTTCGGGCTGATGCGGACGGAGTTGCGGGTGGTGCTGACCCGGTTGCACGTGCCGCTCTCTGCTTTGTCGGGGTTGAAGCCGGGCGATGCGTTGCCACTGAAGTGCTGCCCGTTGGATGAGGCGGAGTTGCTGACAATTGACGGGCGGGTCGTTGCGCGGGCGCGCCTGGGTCAGTGCCGGGGCATGCGTGCCCTACGGCTGAACGAGACGCCGCCCGAACCCTATAGCGAGCCCACGGATGTCGAGGTTTTCGACGACTTATCGCAGCCCGCACAGGGCGACCCTGCGCCAACAGCCATCGCGCCACCATCGACAGAACCGGTTTTGTCTGAAGCAATCGAGCCCACGGTGCAGGAGGGGTTACGCCCCGGCACTGACATCGCCCCGATGCCTCAGTCACCGCAAGGATGAGGGCGCCACGCCTGACCTTGAGCTTAGCTGGTCTCGGAGGCTGCCCGGCTCAGCGCCTCAAGCGTCGGTCGCAGCCCGTCAAGCTGATAGCCCGCACTTTGAGTCTGCGACAGAATCTCGTCGGGGCTTCGCGACGGGCACTGCCCCAGTGCCCAGACCACCGAACAGCGCGTGCCCGAGGCGCAATAGGCCAGAACCGGGCCGGTGCTTGTCTCGGCCAGCGCCATTTGATGCGCGACATTCTCTGGCGTCATGGTCTGATGGGTCAGTTCCAGAACCTCGAATTCCAGACCGGCGGCGCGTACGGCTTTGGCAATGGCGTCGGCCTGGTGGGTGGGCGGAACCTCGGTGTCGGGGCGGTTGCAGATGACGCGGGTAAAGCCCGCCTCGGCGATGGCTGGCACGTCCTCGACCGAAATCTGTGGCGAGACGGCGTAGCGCGGCGTAATAGGTCGAATATCCATGGCCTGTTCCTATGCCGCAGCGACCCGTCTGTCCAGCCGATGGACACTGTGACCCCACGCCGCGAGGCGCCCGGCGATGCTGTCGCGCCTGATCTATGCCGCCTGAAATTGCCCCAGATTTATGTTTTTTAAACACCAGGAAAATGCAGCGATTCACCTTTTTTGATCACAATCAAGGTGCGCTCCGACCAAAAATGCCAGAATACGAGGCGTGACCCCAAAAAGCTGCCGATTTCTTTGGCCATAGGGTGTGTTTTGCATAAAATCCGGCCAAAAAGCCTTCGGTTTTTCTTCACGTTGTTACAATTCTGGGTAGAATGTCGATCATAAGGGAGGACCAAGAATGACTGCTCAAGACCTGATGTTGGAAGCGGAACGTCTCGAAAAGAAAATCGCCGGGGAATCCTTTGATGGCCGTCTGCGCCTGCAACCCGCGCTGCATGCGGTAATCCGTCGCCTCGGCGAAGAGGGGGCAAGTGTGCCCAAACGTCTGCGCCGCCTCGACGCACATCTGTGCGATGAATTGATCGAATCCCGCTTCGACAATATGCCCATCTGACCGGATCGGCCCCAGCTAGGCAATCAGCCCAGCGAGATGCCCACGATAACGGCCATCAGACCCAAGACAGACAGAAACAGCGCGCCAAGGTTCCAAGGCAACACAGCCTGAACTGTGGCGCGCAATTCTTCGTCGCTCAGCCCGGACCGGCGGGCCTTGTGTACACGCAGGATGCACCAGACGAGACCGGCCAACCCGGCCAGCGAAAGGGTTGTTCCAGCCCAAACGATGATATCGAACATGGATGCCTCGCGCCTTTCGTTTCTGGCCGCAGGGGTTAGCGGATCGTCGCGTTGGGTGCAACCGCCCGCGCAGGGTCCAAAGGGTGCTTGCGGCAGGTGCGGTGGCGCGCTATCCCGCCCCTCGCACCTCAATTGCATCCCGATGGAGAGATACTGATGGACGAGTCCCAGGCTGAAGCCAACTACCGCGTAACCGCAGGCGAACTGCGCCAGTTCATCGAACGGTTCGAGCGGCTGGAAGCCGAGAAAAAGGACATCGCAGAGCAGCAGAAAGAGGTCATGGCCGAAGCCAAGGCGCGGGGTTACGACACCAAGGTGATGCGCAAGGTGATCGCGCTGCGCAAGCGCGACAAGGATGACATCGCCGAAGAAGAGGCGGTGTTGGAGATGTACAAGGAAGCGCTGGGCATGACCTAAAACCCAATCATGGACGAGGTGCCATCGAAATGGCGCGACAGTCTGCTGAATGGTGGAGCGCAGTAACGCGCGCCAAGAATTGAAACAAAGTGCGGCCAGCCTGGGCGGAGGTTTCAAGTATCGCAGCCTTGGCTGGCCGCGCGGGCGTTTTGTATGGGACCCTTGAGGGGGTGCACATATGTTGGCCGCAATCGACCTCGGCTGCATCCCTGCGACTCGCCCAGCATGGCCCGGATACTTCTGCAATTTAGCTAAAGTAGCAGTCGAAGGCGCTCAAGATTTGCGCAATCCAGAACTATGCGCCGTCGTCAGTGCCCTGAATCATGAGTTGTACCAACATTAGGGTAGAAACAGTTTAAATCACTCGCCACTCTTCCAACAAGGCCGCGCGCTTTTTGGTTATTCTTGCTGCCCCTCCCCGGTGGGCCTTTTTTTGATTTCCGTGCGGCCTTACGACGTCAAAAGCTGCGCCGCTCTCCAAACTCTCGTCGCATTTGCTTGCCAACTGTGGCGCATGCAGTTTCCAACTGACCAACTCAATCTAGTTCAAACTGATATCGCGTGGGGCGCCGCAATGGGTAGCGGTCACCAAACGCCTTAGGGCAAAGGTTAACGAAAGTTACTCCAACGGACATCGCCACAACAACTCTCGTGTTCATTTCGAAGGGTATCTACAGCCGGCTGCACCAAGTGGTCGCGCAGAGCAGGAGAATGAGCGAAATGTTGAAAGGCCTCGAACAGATTGACCGATTGGAAGACCTCTATGCACGCGCATGGAATGATGCCGAATTTGCTGAGCGTCTAAAGTCCGATCCCGATACAGCGCTTTCGGAATACATCCAAGATGTCCCTAAAGAAGTCAGCCTTCGTGTAGTTCAGGACACTGCTGATACAAGGTATGTCTGCATTCCCAGCCCGCCGACCGAATTCGAGGTTTCAGAAAGTGACTTGTTTGACGTGCAGGGCGGAACCAGCCCAATCTGTTTTGGGGCTGCAGTTTCGGTATTTATGACCGTGGTTATCTCGGTCGGAGCAACGACCGAAAACCGCTCCTAAACGTCACGTGCCTGTCGTGGCAGAGGAAAGCGAATAGATGACCACCACATTCGATCTCTTGTGGCTAACGGCTTACCCAAAGCCCAGATCGCGCGCGACCTCCCGCTCGACGAGAGAAAACAGCTCGATTGTACGCGCGAGGCCACGTACTTCATGAAATCCGCAAGGAGAGAACAGATCAGGCGCGGCACCTGCGACGGCTGATGTCGCCAACACTCTTCGGCCAATCGATTTGGTCAATCCCTCAATCCGGCTTGCGACGTTCACAGCACCACCCAGAACTGTGAAATCAAGTCGCCCGGGGCTGCCGATGTTACCATAACTGACTTTCCCAACGTTAATCCCGATTCCAAGGTCCAACGGCGGTTTTTGAGCCTCACCGCGGCTATGATTGAGGGCGGCTAAACCGGTTAATACACTCTGTGCGGCCTGAGCAGCCTCGCGACATCGCTCGGCGCGATCCGCCTGAGTTGCGATGGCGAAGATCGACAGAATGCCGTCGCCCATGAATTTGAGGATATCGCCGCCATTCTCTTCCACAGCCTGAACAACCAGATCGAAGTATCCGCTCAGCGCGTCAAAAACGTCTTCTTCTGGTGCGCTCTCTGAAAGAGCTGTGAAACCTCGCAGATCAGAAATCATAACGACCGCGTCAAGGGTCGTGCGCTCCCCGCGCTTGATCCGTCCGTTCCAAACAGCATCGCAGGCACCATCGCCAAGATATGTTCGCAAGAGGCCTTTGGACGACTTGCGCATCGTGACAGGTTCCAGCGCGGAAGAAAGCGCAGGCAGTGCATTCTCGATCAATTCCAGATGTCGCGCCGAGAACCCTGCTGCTGCCTGCGTGACAAATGTGCAGCCGTGTAGCGATCCATCACCATAGTAAAGCAGAGTAGCATAATAATCGGTGCCACCCAGCTCAGCGAATTCAAGATACGATGAATGCTCTGTCTTTTGATCCAGTTGCCGGAGGCTTTTGTGAAGTGGCTTTCTGTGTTCCAGAATATATTCAAATGAGCTGCCAACATACCCGTCCGTCAACATCGTTTCATGTGTTACGTCGTAGCTATCGGTCCCATCAGGTGTCCAAACGACCCCCCATGCAATGAGTAAGGGATTGGCGAAACGCTGACCGATATTGACCCGCCAGAGTGGGACACCGGCCTCGATCAAAGACGAGCAGAAATGTGACACCACTTTCACGGGATCGCCTGAGCGACGCCCTTCGGTAATCATCCATTTGGTTAGCCGGGCTGCGGAGTCCATTACCTCAAACTAGTCGCTTGGACATGATGAGCAAAGGACCTTGGGTTTTTTGTTGGACCGTATTAGGCAAATCTGTTTTTGAGCTCGTTCGCGTCGGTGTATTAGGGCTATGTTATGAACTACGTGCTCCGGTTAATCGCCAATTTCACGCTGACTAAGGAATGCTGTGATGAGCTGGGATCGGCCGAGTTACCAGACGACATTTGCAGACCGGTCACGATTGAGGGGATAGGGGCCGTGGGCTTCGGTTAACCAGATCGCAAGCGGTCTGCAACATGCTCCATAAGGCCCGGAACCAGGCACTGGTGATTTGACGCCTTGGGCACCAAGTTGTAACTCGAAAACAAGCGCAAGGCAGCGAGGGGTATGGTTCGTCGGAATGCAAATGATCTTTCAAACCGGGGCGCATTCGACCGAACATGAACGCTTGTTGAAATGCCTGCAAGGCAACAGTGATGACTTCGCACAGCAGGGTGTTGTGGTTCCGCCGCCGCGACGATACCGCCCGCAGCTTAAAACCGCACTTGAGATGATGGAAAACTCCGAACCTGCCCCTGATATCCGCAGCAAACTGGTCGAGACGCTGCTGAGCGGTTCTGAAAAGGACCGTGTGCTGCTGTCGAACACGCATTTCTTCGGAACGCAGCGTGAGGCCTTTGGCGACAATTGTTTCTACCCTCTGGCCCCGCAACGCGCCGCCTATCTGCGGCGGATGTTCGCGGAAGACCAGATGGAGATCTTCATGGCGATCCGGAACCCGGCCAGTTTTCTGCCCGCTGCTCTGGTGAATTCGAGCAAGTCCCGCATCTCGGGACTGATGAAGAAGCTGGATCTGGCGGATCTACGCTGGTCGGAGCTGTTTGAGCGTTTACATGCGGCTGTTCCCGATGTGACGATCACCGTCTGGTGCAATGAGGATTCACCGCTGATTTGGTCGCAAATCCTGCGCGAGATGGCGGGGCTGGCCGCGGATGCCGAAGTGACGGGCGAGTTGGCGCTGTTGACCGACATCCTGTCACCCGAGGGGATGTCCCGCCTGAGCGAATACCTGGCGCAGCACCCCAACATGTCCGAATTGCATCGCCGCCGGGTGATTGCCGCCTTCATGGACAAATACGCGCTGGAGGAGGCCGTAGAAGAGGAGATCGACCTGCCGGGGTTGACCGAGGATCTGGTAGAGGAAATGACAGAGATCTACGACGAGGATGTCTTTGCGATCCAGCACATTCCGGGCGTGCGGTTCATTGCGCCCTGAGGTCCGGTGCCGTTTCATGGGGCCAATCTGGCGCAGTCTGAGTGCGGTGCTGGTTCTGGCTGGTCTTTGGGGCGGTCCGGTGCGGGCCGCGGAAACCGTTCTTGTCTTTGCTGCAGCCAGCCTGAAAACCGCGCTGGACGAAGTGGCCATGCAATACGAAGCCGAAACCGGTCACGACGTGACCCTGTCTTATGCGGGCAGCTCGGCGTTGGCGCGGCAGATTGAGGCGGGCGCGCCAGTGGATGTCTTTCTGTCGGCCAATCCCGACTGGGTGGACAGGCTGATGGATCAGGGCCAGGTGCGACGCGGCGATGTTGTCCCGCTGCTGACCAACCGGCTGGCTCTGGTCGCGCCTACGCAAGACGCGCGCGTCACCGGGATCGATGCGCTGCCCGAAGCACTGGCGGGTGGGCGACTGGCGATGGCGCTGGTTGAAGCCGTGCCCGCTGGGATCTATGGCAAGCAGGCGCTCAGTAGCCTGGGGCTTTGGTCCGCGCTGATGGATCATATCGCGCAGACCGACAATGTCAGTGCGGCGTTGCGGCTGGTGGCCCTGGGTGAGGCCCCGCTGGGGGTTGTGTATAAGACGGATGCGCTAGCCGAGCCTCGGGTGCGGCTGGTCGGCCTGTTTCCCGAGGACAGCCATGATCCGATCATCTATCCGGTGGTGCGGCTTGGCGCGGCTGCCCCCACGGAGCACGACTTTTTCCATTATCTGCAAGGCCCAGCGGCGGCGGAGGTCTTTTTCCGCAACGGCTTCGGCCTGGTGTCGCAGGCGCCATGAGTGATTGGCTGCGCGCAGAAGAGTGGATGGCGCTGACCCTGTCGCTCAAAGTGTCGTTCTGGGCGGTACTCATCAGCCTGCCTTTCGGCTTGCTCATCGCCTATGCGCTGGAGCGGAAAGAGTTTCGCGGGCGACAGGTGCTGAATGGTCTCGTGCATCTGCCGCTGATCCTGCCGCCTGTGGTCACCGGGTATTTGCTGCTTTTGACCTTCGGTCGCCGCGCCCCGCTGGGCCAGTGGCTGGAAGAGACGTTCGGGCTGGTGCTGGCCTTTCGCTGGACCGGCGCGGTGCTGGCGGCGGCGATCATGGCTTTCCCGCTGATGGTGCGGGCGATCCGACTGGGGCTTGAGGGTATCGACCCGAAACTTGAAGAGGCTGCCGCGACGCTGGGGGCCTCGCGATTCTGGGTGTTTGCCACGGTGACCCTGCCGCTCTTGCTGCCCGGGCTGATCACCGGCGCGATCCTGGCATTTGCCAAGGCGATGGGCGAGTTCGGGGCGACAATCACCTTTGTGTCGAACATTCCCGGACAGACCCAGACCCTGCCATCGGCCATCTACACCTTCCTGCAGGTACCTGGTGCCGAGGCCTCGGCCTTGCGGTTGGTGGTGATCTCGATCCTTGTCGCCATGGGCGCGCTGGTTGCCTCCGAAGTATTGGCCCGGCGGGCCGCAAAGCGGATATCGGGCCGTTGAGTCTGTCGGTCGACATACTCCATCCGCTGGGTGCGATGGAACTGGAGGTCTGTTTTGAGGCCCCGCGCGGAGTGACCGCGCTGTTCGGTGCCTCGGGCACCGGCAAGACCAGCGTCATCAACGCGGTTGCGGGTCTGCTGCGGCCCCGAACCGGGCGGATCATTCTGGATGGCGAGCCGATCTTTGACACCGCGATGAAGATCGATCTGCCAGTGCACAAGCGGCGTTTGGGCTGCGTGTTTCAGGACGGGCGGCTGTTTCCGCATCTGAACGTGCAGCAGAACCTGGTCTATGGTCAGAGATTTGCCGCTGCGGGCAGCGCGGGTCCGGACCTGCATGAAGTGGCCGGGATGCTGGGTATTTCGGAGTTGTTGTCCCGCAGGCCGGCTGCACTGTCAGGGGGCGAAAAACAGCGGGTCGCGATCGGGCGGGCGCTGCTTTCGCGGCCCAAGATGCTGGTGATGGACGAACCGCTCGCCGCGCTGGATGAGCCACGCAAGCAGGACATTCTGCCTTATCTCGAACGTCTGCGGGACGAGACCGACATTCCGATCCTCTATGTCAGCCATTCCGTGTCCGAGGTGGCGCGGCTCGCCACCACCGTGGTGATGATGGACAAGGGCAAGGTGACGCGGTTCGGGCCCGCCGAAGAGATCCTGTCGGACCCAGCCAATGTGCGGCAGTTGGGGCTGCGCGAGGCGGGGTCGGTGCTGCAAGGCGTGGTGGCCGCCCATCATGAGGACGGTCTGACAGAGGTAACCGTTTCAGGCGGTACGCTGCTGTTGCCGCATGTGAATGTTGATCCGGGTCACCAGATCAGAGTGCGGGTGCTGGCAAAGGATATCATCCTTGCCACCAAAGCGCCCAAGGGGCTTTCGGCGCTCAACATCCTGCCCGCGGATATCGTTTCGATACGTGACGGCAGCGGGCCGGGAACGATCGTTCAACTGAAAGCGGGCGAAGACCTGCTGCTTGCCCGTATCACCCGACGCTCTGCCGAGGCGCTGGCGCTGAAATCGGGCGACCGGGTCCATGCGGTGATCAAGGCCGTCTCGGTGGCGCGCACCGATGTTGGCGGTGGCTGATCCGTTAAGGGGCGGCTGGCCGATTGGGCCTCATTCAAGCGAGACCCAGAGCACCTTGGCGTCGTCTTCGCCCGAAGACACGCAGAAATGGCCCATCGAACTGTCATAATAGATCGAGTCACCTGCAGCCATGGGCAGCGGTTTGTAATGCTCGGTGTGAAACACCAGATCACCGCTGATCACATACATGAATTCTTCGCCATCATGGCGAATCCAGGTCTCGAATTCCGACACGTCCCGCGCTGTGATTGTGCTGATATAGGGCAGCATGCGCTTGCTGGTCAGTTCGGTGCACAGCAATTCGTGCCGGTAGGTGTCGGTCACCCGGGTCTCGCCCGTGCCGCTGGGTGTATGGTCGCGCCGACCGCTGACGCCGCTCTGTCCCGAGGGAAGGAAGAGATGTGGCGTTTTCAGATCAAGCGCCGTGGTGAGGCGGCGCACGATGTCGAAACTGGGTTTGGTCTGATCGTTTTCGATCTTTGACAGAGTCGAACGACCAATCCCCGCTGCGCGACTTGTTTCCTCCAGCGTCCAGCCCTTTTCGCGCCGAGCCTCTCGAATCATGCGCCCGAGTTCCCCGGTGGAGGGTGCCTCTTTCAGGTCGGTTTCAGGTGTTTGCGCTATCGGTTCCATCGGCCGTTTCCACTTGTTTTCTTGAGTTTACCGGTTTTTACGCAAGGCGCAATCGCGCCGGATAAGAGCATTGTTGACGTAAAGGAATAAATTCCACTATAGGAAACTTATTCCGCAAAGCGGCACTTTGAGATCCATAAGGAGACTCCGGATATGTTCACCACTGATCTGAGCGTGGCCGACCACGCAATTGCCAGCTGGATTGAAGAAGAAGGCACGCGTCAGGCCGACCAGATCGAACTGATCGCGTCTGAAAATATCGTCTCCAAGGCGGTTCTGGATGCGCAGGGCTCGGTCCTGACCAACAAATATGCCGAAGGCTATCCGGGTCGACGCTATTACGGCGGCTGCGAGGTGGTCGATAAGATCGAGGCCGAAGCGATCGCGCGCCTCAAGACGCTGTTCAACGCGGGTTTTGCCAATGTGCAGCCTCATTCCGGCGCTCAGGCCAATGGGGCGGTCAAGCTGGCATTGCTCAGCCCCGGTGACACGATCCTTGGCATGTCGCTGGACGCGGGTGGGCATCTGACCCATGGCGCAAAGCCCGCTCAATCCGGCAAGTGGTTCCGGCCCGTCCAATACGGGCTCACCGATGCCGGGCTGATCGATTACGATCAGGTGGCCGCGCTGGCCCGCGCGGAAAAGCCAAAGATGATCATCGCCGGTGCGTCGGCCTATTCGCGGGTCATCGACTTTGCGAAATTCCGTGAGATCGCCGATGAGGTTGGCGCATGGCTGCTGGTCGACATGGCGCATATCGCGGGTCTGGTTGCCACTGGCGCACATCCCTCGCCGATGGAGCATGCGCATGTCGTTACCTCGACAACCCACAAGACCCTGCGCGGGCCACGCGGCGGCATCATCCTGACCAATGACGAAGCGCTCGCAAAAAAGATCAACTCGGCGGTGTTTCCCGGTTTGCAAGGCGGGCCGCTCATGCATGTGATCGCCGCCAAGGCGGTGGCCTTTGGTGAGGCGCAGCGCCCCGAGTTCACCGATTACATCACCCGCGTGGTCGAAAGTGCCGACGCGCTTGCCAATGTCATGATCGCACGCGGCTGCGACATCGTCTCGGGCGGAACCGATAACCACCTGATGCTAGTCGATCTGCGCCCCAAGGGCGTCAAGGGCAACGCCGCCGAGGCCGCGCTGGAGCGGGCCGGGTTCACTTGCAACAAGAATGGCGTGCCGGGCGATCCGGAAAAGCCCACCGTCACCAGCGGCATTCGTTTGGGGACATCCGCCGGCTGCAGCCGTGGCTTTGGGCCGGAAGAGTTCAAGCAGATCGGTCACCTGATCAGCGACGTCCTGGACGGGCTGGCGCAGTCTCCCGACGGCGATGCCGCGCTTGAGGGTGAGATCCGCGAAAAAGTGCGGGCGATTTGCGCCGACTATCCGCTCTACTGAGGGGCCAGACATGAGCAAGTTCGATCTGATCGTCATCGGCGGCGGGCCCGGTGGCTACGTCGCCGCGATCCGCGCCGCGCAATTGGGGCTGAAAGTCGCCTGCGTCGAAGGGCGCGCGGCCCTTGGCGGCACCTGTCTGAATGTGGGCTGCATCCCGTCCAAGGCGCTGCTGACCTCGTCTGCAAAATATGCCGAACTTGCTCACCTCGCCGCGCATGGGATCGGCGTCGAAGGGGCCAGCCTCGACATCGGCGCAATGATGGGCCGCAAGGACAAGATAGTTGGTGATCTGACCAAAGGGATCGCGTTTCTGTTTAAGAAGAACGGGATTGCATTGATCGAAGGCTGGGCCCGCATTCCAGCTCCCGGGCAGGTGCAGGTCGGTGATGATCTCTTCGAGGCCGACAACATCCTGATCGCCACCGGCTCCGAGGCGACGCCGCTGCCAGGCATCGGTTTTGACGAGGTAGATATATTAAGCTCGACCGGTGCCTTGGCGTTGGAGGAGGTGCCCGCGCATCTGGTCGTGATCGGCGCAGGCGTGATCGGGCTGGAACTCGGGCAGGTCTGGGCGAGGTTGGGGTCCAAGGTCACTGTGGTCGAATATCTCGATCGCATCCTGCCCGGCATCGATGGCGAGATTGCCAAGTTGGCGCAGCGCGCCCTGTCCAAACGCGGTCTGAAATTCCAGTTGGGCCGCGCGCTGAAATCCGTCGACAAGACCGAGACCGGTCTGACCCTGACAATGGATCGCGTGGGAAAAGACACGGAAGAGACAATCGAGGCCGACAAGGTCCTGATCGCCGTGGGCCGCCGACCGGTCACGCGTGGTCTCGGGCTGCAGGAACTCGGCGTCGCGGTAGACGCACGCGGATTCATCGAGGTGGATAGCACGTTCCAAAGCTCCGCGCCCGGCATCTATGCCATTGGCGATTGTGTGCTTGGCCCGATGCTGGCGCACAAGGCCGAAGAAGACGGCGTGGCCTGTGTCGAGATGCTGGCAGGGCGGGCGGGCCATGTGGACTACAACACGGTTCCCGGCGTGGTTTACACCGATCCCGAAGTCGCCTCGGTCGGCGCGACGGAAGAGGCGCTGAAAGAAGCGGGCGCTGACTACACGGTTGGCAAGTTCGCCTTCATGGCCAACTCGCGCGCGCGTGCGACAGGGGATACCGACGGGGCGGTCAAGATTCTGGCGGGCCCCGATGGCACATTGCTGGGCGCGCATATCTGTGGCGCCCATGGTGGCGATCTGATTGCCGAACTGGTTCTGGCCATGACCAAGGGCGCGACTGTGTCTGAGGTTGCCGCCACCTGCCACGCACACCCCGCAATGGGTGAGGCGGTCAAGGAAGCCTGCCTTGATGCGCTGGGCCGCGCAATCCACGCCTGAAGGAGATCAGCCAGATGACCATCCAGCTCCGCCCGCGCCATCCGGAAAAGGCCAGGAAAGCCGACAGCGCCATCCCGCGTAAGCCACACTGGATTCGGCGTAAAAAGGTTGAAAGCGCCGAATACTACGAAACCCGCCGCCTGATGCGCGACCACAATCTGGCAACCGTCTGCGAGGAGGCCGCCTGCCCGAATATCGGCGAATGCTGGTCCAAGCGCCACGCCACCATGATGATCATGGGCGAGGTCTGCACTCGCGGCTGCTCCTTCTGCAATGTCGCCACCGGTCGCCCCGACGCGCTGGACGCGTTCGAGCCGGGTCGCGTGGCGGCGGCGGTGAAGAAGCTGGGCCTGCGCCATGTGGTCATCACTTCGGTGGATCGCGACGATCTGGCGGATGGCGGTGCGGAACATATCGCCCAGACCATCCGTGCGGTGCGTCACCAGAACCAAGGCACAACGGTCGAGGTGCTCACGCCCGACTTTCTGGGAAAGGGTGACGCCGCCGCTGCCGTGTTTAAGGCCGCGCCGGATGTGTTCAATCACAACCTTGAAACCGTCCCGCATCTTTACCCTACGGTGCGACCCGGCGCGCGCTATTACACGTCGCTACGCCTGCTGGACGATGCCAAGCGTGCCAATCCTGAAATCTTCACCAAATCCGGACTGATGGTTGGCCTTGGCGAGACCCTGAATGATGTGAAGCAAGTGATGGATGATCTGCGGGCCGCGCAGGTCGATTTTCTGACCGTCGGCCAGTACCTGCAGCCGACCGCAAAGCATCATCCGATCGACCGGTTCTGGTCCCCCGAAGAATTTGCCCAACTGGAACGCATCGCGCGCTCCAAGGGCTTCCTGCACGTGTCGGCAACGCCGCTGACCCGTTCGTCGTTCCACGCGGACGAAGACTTTGCCGCCCTCAAACAGGCGCGCCAGCGGGCGCTGGCCAACAGGGCATAACCCCAACGCATATGGGAGGGACTCCATGGAAGCGTTAAGTTCAATCGTAGGGGCCATCAATGGCGTCGTTTGGGGGCCGCTGATGCTGGTCCTCATTCTTGGCGTCGGCTTCTTCCTGCAGGTGGGGCTGAAATTCATGCCGATCCTGCGCATCGGCACCGGCTTCAGTCTGCTGTTCAAAGGCCGCGAAGGGCAGGGCGCAGGGCAGATCAGCCCGTTCAACGCGCTGATGACTTCGCTCTCGGCGACCATCGGGACCGGCAATATCGCCGGTGTGGCCACTGCTGTCTTCCTGGGCGGTCCGGGCGCATTGTTCTGGATGTGGATGACCGCCCTGGTGGGCATGGCCACCAAATATGCCGAAGCGGTCTGCGCGGTGAAATACCGCGAGCAGGATGAGCTGGGTAACTTTGTCGGCGGGCCGATGTATTACATTAAAAACGGTCTGGGCGCGAAATGGGCCTGGCTGGGCGTGGCCTTTGCTCTGTTCGGCGCGGTTGCAGCCTTCGGCATCGGGAATGGTGTTCAGGCAAATGGCGTGGCACAGGTTCTGGACTCGAATTTCGACATCAATACCTCGGTCACCGGTGTCGTGCTGATGGTTCTGACCGCTGGCGTTATTCTTGGCGGTATCACCCGTATCGGTGCGGTTGCCGGTAAATTGGTTCCGTTCATGGCGGTTGCCTATATCATTGCCGGTCTTCTGGTTCTGCTGATTAACATCGGCGCCATTGGCGACGCGCTGGGTCTGGTCTTCACTTATGCCTTCACCCCGTCCGCCGCCGAAGGTGGTTTCGCGGGTGCAGCGGTTTGGGCGGCCATCCGCTTTGGTGTGGCACGTGGCGTGTTCTCCAACGAAGCCGGCCTGGGATCTGCACCGATTGCACACGCAGCGGCCGAGACCAAAGGCCCTGTCAATCAGGGCCTGATCGCCATGCTGGGGACATTCATCGACACGATTATCGTCTGCACCATCACCGGCCTCGCGATCATCTCGTCAGGCGCGTGGACCAGCGGGGAATCGGGCGCGGCGCTGACCCGTCTGGCGTTTGAGACCACTCTGCCGGGTTTTGGCGGGCATCTGATTGCCATCGCTTTGTCGATCTTCGCCTTCACCACCATCCTCGGCTGGTCCTTCTACGGTGAGAAATGCGTTGAGTTCCTGCTGGGCGTCAAATCCCTGATCCCCTACCGGGTGCTGTGGATCGTTGCGATCTATTTCGGGGCCACCGCCGATCTGGGCTTCATCTGGCTGCTGGCGGATACGCTGAACGCGATGATGGCCATTCCGAACCTGATTGCTCTGGCATTGTTGAGCCCGATCGTCTTCAAATTGACGAAAGAGTTCTTTGCCAGCGGCGGCCAGTCGGAAGAGCCGGGCGGCGCGGCGGCCGAGTGAGCCACGCCACAAACACCAGAGGGGGCCGATACCGGCCTCCTCATCCGCAAAGCAACACTTTGTCCTGAGGAGAGGGGCCGATGGCCACGAAAATCCTGCTACCGATTGATCACACCGACGACCGCTCGTGGAAAAAGGCGCTGCCGCTGGCGCTGGAGCAGGCCGGGTTCTACGACGCAGACCTGCATGCGGTATCGGTTATTCCCGAGATCATCCAACTGCCCAACCTGCCACCCAATTACGGTGCAGGTGCCAAGAACCATGTGCGCAATGCAGTGCGGGTGATCCTGGAGGGCAACGGAGCTGCCGGAACGCCCGTACATATCGAGGAAGGCAGCGTTTACCGCGAGATCCTCAAACTTGCCCACAAGGACGGGTTTGACCTGATCGTCATGGCCTCGGCCAAAGGCGACTTCCCGAATTACGAAATTGGTCCGAACCTCGCTCGGGTGGTGCGTAATGCGCATTGCTCGGTCATTGTGGTCCGTGACTGACCCGAACACTCAACAGAAAGGCACCTGTCATGACTGATGCGCCCAAACGCACGCCGCTTTATGATCTACATGTGGAACTTGGCGGCAAGATGGTCGATTTCGCCGGTTGGGAGATGCCGGTTCAATATCCCATGGGTATCATGGGCGAACACAAGCAGTGCCGCGAAAAGGCTGCGCTGTTTGACGTCTCGCATATGGGGCAGGTGATCCTGCGCGGCGAGAATGTGGGCGAAAAGCTCGAAAGCTTGTGCCCGCAGGCCTATGCGACCCTGAAAGAGGGTAAGGCGCGCTATGGCATTTTCACCAATGAAGATGGCGGCATCATGGACGACCTGATCGTATCCAATGCCGGGGATCACTATTTTGTGGTGGTCAACGCCGCGCTGCGCCATCAGGATATCCCGCATATGAGGGACAATCTGGACGGCGTTGATGTGACCGAGATTTTCGACCGCGCGCTGGTGGCAGTGCAGGGACCGGCTGCTGAGAACGTAGTGGGGGAACTCTGCCCGGCAGCGCGGGATTTGAAGTTCATGGAAACCACTGTGGCTGACATCAACGGCACCTCGTGCCGCATCTCGCGGTTGGGCTACACGGGCGAGGATGGCTACGAGATTTCGATCCCCGAAGATAAGGCCGTCGAGGTCTCTCGCGCTTTTCTGGCGCATGAGGATTGCGAACCGGCCGGTCTGGGCGCGCGCGACAGTCTGCGGCTTGAGGCGGGGCTGTGCCTTTATGGCAATGATATCGACCAGTCGACCTCGCCGATCGAGGCCAGCCTGTCCTGGGCGATCCAGAAGCGCCGCAAGGAAGAGGGCGGGTTCCCCGGCGCTGCGCGCGTCCAAAAGGAGCTCGCGGAGGGTGCCGCCAAGAAACTGGTTGGCATCAAACCCGAAGGCCGCGCGCCAGCCCGTCAGGGCATCGAAATCCAATCTGCCGAGGGCAACACAATCGGCACCATCACATCGGGTGGGTTCGGTCCCACCGTCGGTGGCCCCGTTGCGATGGGATATGTCGCCGCCGGTCATGGCGCGCCGGGCGAAAAAGTGAACCTCATCATTCGGGGCAAGGCGCAACCAGCAGAAATTGTGTCGCTGCCCTTCGTCACCCAAAACTACAAGCGTTGAAGTCAGGAGAGAGAGACATGGCAACCTACTACTCGGAAGAGCATGAATGGGTCACCGTTGAGGGGGACACTGCCACGATCGGGATCACCCAGCATGCGGCGGACCAGTTGGGCGATATCGTCTTCGTGGAGCAGAAGGAAGCGGGTGATGACTTCGAGAAGGGTGACGAGATCGGTGTGATCGAGTCGGTCAAGGCCGCCTCCGAGATCTATGCGCCTGTTGATGGCGAGGTGATCGAGGCCAACGAGGTGCTGGCCGACAATCCCGGCGCGATGAACGAAAGCCCGGAAGGAGATGCCTGGATTTACAAGATCAAGCTCAGCGATGCCTCGCAGTTGGACGATCTGATGGATCTGGACGGCTACAAGGCCCTGATCGGCTGACCAAATGGCGGGCCCCGGACCATGGGGCTCCGCTCGTTCGGGCCTGAAACTGTTCCCGGACAGTTTCCGGGACGGCCCTCACTCCCCGCCGGAGGCGCGTGCAGCCTCCACCGGACCTGACATTCCATAGGAGCGCTGCAATGGCCTTCAAACTGACCGACTACGAAGCCTATGACTTCGCCAATCGCCGCCACATTGGCCCGTCGCCCACCGAGATGCGCGACATGCTCAAGGTGATCGGCTTCAAGACGCTGGACCAGCTGATCGATGCCACCGTTCCCCCCGCGATCCGCCAGAAAGAGGCGCTGGATTGGGGGCCTGCGATGACCGAACGCGATGCGCTTTTTCATATGAAAGAGGTGGCGAGCAAGAACAAGGTTCTGACTTCGCTGATCGGGCAAGGCTATTACGGCACCACCACCCCGGCGCCGATCCTGCGCAACATCCTGGAAAACCCGGCCTGGTACACCGCCTACACCCCCTATCAGCCCGAGATCAGCCAGGGCCGTCTTGAGGCGCTGTTGAACTTCCAAACCATGGTCAGCGACCTGACCGGTTTGGACGTCGCCAATGCGTCCCTGCTGGACGAGGCCACCGCCGCCGCCGAGGCGATGGCGATGGCCAAGCGCGGCGGTCGCTCCAAGGCCAACAACGCGGCCTTCTTCGTCGACAGGAACTGCCACCCGCAGACCATCGCGGTGATCAAGACCCGCGCTGAACCCCTGGGCATCGACGTGCAGGTCGCCGATCCGACCGAGCTGGAGGCGGGCGCGGTCTTTGGCGCGATCTTCCAGTATCCCGGCACCCACGGCCATGTGCGCGACTTCACCAACGAAATCGCCGCTCTGCATGAACATAAAGCTATCGCCATTGTCGCTGCTGACATCCTGTCGCTGGCGCTGTTGAAATCACCCGGCGAGATGGGCGCGGACATTGCCATCGGTTCGACCCAGCGCTTTGGCGTGCCGATGGGCTATGGCGGCCCGCACGCCGCCTATATGGCGACCACCGACAAGCTGAAGCGCGCGATGCCGGGCCGGATCATCGGCGTCAGCATCGACAGCCGGGGCAACAAGGCCTATCGCCTGGCGCTACAGACCCGCGAGCAACACATTCGTCGCGAGAAAGCCAACTCGAATGTCTGCACCGCGCAGGCGCTGCTGGCCGTCATTGCCTCGATGTATGCCGTGTATCACGGCCCCGACGGCATCAAGGCCATCGCCCAATCGGTGCACCGCAAGACCTCGCGCCTGGCCGCCGGTCTGGAAGAGGCGGGCTTTGCCGTGGAACCCGAAGTGTTCTTTGACACGATCACGGTTGAGGTCGGCCCCCTGCAGAAAACCGTCATGGAGGCCGCTGTTGCCCGGGGCGTCAATCTGCGCAAGGTGGGCGATACCAAGGTGGGCATCAGTCTGGACGAACAGACCCGGCCCGAGACCATCGAGGCCGTCTGGGGCGCCTTCGGCATTGATCGCAAGGATGACAGCTCGAACAAGCAATACCGCTTGCCGGATTATGCGCTGCGCGAAAGCGCCTATCTCACCCACCCGATCTTCCACAAGAACCGGGCCGAGGCCGAGATGACCCGTTATATGCGCCGACTGGCCGACCGCGACCTGGCGCTGGATCGGGCGATGATCCCGTTGGGGTCCTGCACCATGAAGCTGAACGCCACGATCGAGATGATCCCGGTCACCTGGCCCGAGTTCGGCAACCTGCATCCGTTCTGCCCCGAAGACCAGGCGCAGGGCTATCACGAGATGATCAGCGACCTGAACGACAAGCTGTGCCAGATCACCGGCTATGACGCGATCTCCCAGCAGCCCAATTCAGGCGCGCAGGGGGAATATGCGGGGTTGCTGACCATCCGCAACTACCATGCCGCCCGTGGCGAGCCGCACCGTAATGTCTGCCTGATCCCGACCTCGGCCCACGGGACCAACCCGGCTTCGGCACAGATGGTGGGCTATCAGGTGGTGCCGGTGCAGGCGGATGAGAAAGGCAATATCGATCTGGATGATTTCCGCGCCAAGGCGGAGAAGCACTCCGATCATCTGGCCGCCTGTATGATCACCTACCCGTCCACCCATGGCGTGTTCGAGACCACCGTGCAGGAGGTCTGCCAGATAACCCATGATCACGGCGGTCAGGTCTATATCGACGGCGCCAACATGAACGCCATGGTTGGCCTGTCGCGCCCGGGCGACATTGGCGGCGATGTCAGCCACCTGAACCTGCACAAAACCTTCTGCATCCCGCATGGCGGCGGCGGTCCCGGCATGGGTCCGATTGGCGTCAAGGCGCATCTGACGGAACATTTGCCTGGCCATCCGGAATACGGCAGCGCCGTGGGTCCGGTCTCGGCGGCACCGTTTGGCTCGCCCTCGATCCTTCCCGTGTCGTGGGCCTATGTGCTGCTGATGGGTGGCGCGGGTCTGACCCAGGCGACCAAAGTGGCGATTCTGAACGCAAACTATATCGCGGCGCGGCTCAAGGATGCCTATCCGATCCTCTACACCTCGGAAACGGGTCGGGTTGCGCATGAGTGTATCCTCGATACCCGTCCTCTGGATGACGAGGCGCATGTAACCGTCGATGACATCGCCAAGCGTCTGGTCGATAGCGGTTTCCATGCGCCGACCATGTCCTGGCCGGTGGCCGGAACCCTGATGGTCGAGCCGACGGAGTCGGAGCCTATGGCGGAACTGGACCGGTTCTGCGACGCGATGCTGTCGATCCGGGCCGAGGCGCAGCAGATCATCGATGGCAAGATCGACGCCGAGAATAACCCGCTCAAGAACGCGCCGCATACGGTGCGCGATCTGGTGGGTGACTGGGACCGGCCCTATACCCGCGAACAGGCCTGTTTTCCGGCTGGTTCGTTTGGGGTCGACAAGTACTGGTCTCCGGTCAACCGCGTCGACAACGCCTATGGCGACCGCAACCTGGTCTGCACTTGTCCACCGATGTCGGACTATGAAGACGACGCGGCCTGAACCCCGCTGTTTCCTGTCCCGCCAGCTTGATTGGCGGGACAGCCTTTGTCGGGGCGTTCAGAGCCCTTCGATCAGTGCGATATCAGCGTTGCATGCTCCTGCGCGTTTTTTTCTTGCGGTTTGGTATTCTGTTGAGTTGTAGCAGTTGCGGGCCTGCTGCATCGTGTCGAACTCGATGATCACTCGGCGCTGCCAGTTTGTGCCTTCCAGGGTTTCTGCGTCTCCGCGGGCGAGGAAGCGGGCGCCGTATTTGCGGAAGGCGTCGGGGGCGATGGATTGGTAGTTCTGATAGGCGTCGGGGTCGGTCACGGTGACATTGGCGATCCAGTAAGCCTTTGGCGTGTCAGTCATTTTCTGTTTTTTCCTCCGCTGCGAGCAGCCTGTCGGCGATGGCACTGGTGTCATCCAGATGTCGCTCGACAGCCCGGCGCGCGGCGTCTGGATTACCCGAGATGATGGCCTGGCAAATCTGTTCCATATGGGCGATGCCCGGGCGTTCGCGGTTGGTGGTG
>NZ_JBGRUO010000027.1:0-59780 GCF_041537905.1 Ruegeria jejuensis
GATCGGCAAGTCGCTGAGCTCCAGATCCGGATCGCGGTGCTCAACCGCTACACCGCTCTTGGCATACCCGTCACGGAACCGGTAGGATAAGTCCGTCCGGGGAAGGGGGAAGTGCCCTCAAACCCAGATTTGTGCAACAAAGCCAATCGCTACCGAACATGACGCGATTTGCGCCAAAGGCATCGAGTACGTGCCGCGCGAAGGGACGCAGGTCCTCGATCGACCAATCCGCATCCGCTTCAGTCACGAGGCCTGAGAGCTTGCAGAACCCGGATGTTTGCTCGGCAAGGCGAGATATGCCCTCCGCCCAGCTCGCAAAGGCGTCTTGTCCTGCGCGCTGATCGCGGATTTGCGGTTTCATGCAGTGATCATAGACGACGCGCAGACCGGGGAAGCGGGTCATGAGTGTCAGGAAATTCGGCAGATGTCTGGGAAAGCCCAAGGCATCAAATGTCAGGTCCAGATCCATCAGGGCGCGAAACGCCCATTGAATGTCATCACGCAGCATCCAGTTCACGTCGGCAATGTCCTGAATCATCGGCCGGACGCCAAGAAACTTCGGATGTGAGGCCAAGCGGGTCAAATGCCGGTGATGATCTGGGTTCTCGAAATCCACCCACCCGACGACGCCCTTCACGAACGGCGTCGCATCGGCAAGGCCCAGCAGGTATTCCGTCTCTTCCAGACTGGCGGCGGCCTGCACCAGCACCGTCCCTTCGATGGCATGTGCCTTGAGATGCGGGGCCAGATCAGAAGGCGCATACGCGCGGTTCAGCGTCGGATTGTCCTTGGGCATCCAGTCATAGTCCCCGCGTAGGGGTTGCCAGAAATGCTGATGCGCATCGAGCTTCACGTCGGCGCATCCTCTCGCATCAGGCCCCTGGTCTTCAGGTCTGCCCAGAATGCGCCCGGTATCTCGGCCTGTGCGGCTTGCAGATTGTCGGCCGTTTCGCTTGCGCGTTGCCCGCCGGGGATGACGGCCACATGCGCCGGATGGAGCAGCGGAAACTGGAACGCCGCATCGACCAGCCGGACGCCATGATCGCGGCACACGTCTTCGATCGCGGACACACGATCCAGGATGTCCTTCGGGGCCGCCTCATAGTTGTAATAAGCGCCGGGCTTGGCTCCGGTTGCCAATATGCCAGAGTTGTAGGGGCCCCCCGTCACGATCCCGATGCCGCGCGCCTCGCAGAGCGGCAGGAAACCGTCCAGCGCATCCTGTTCCAGCAACGTGTATCGACCGGCCAGCAGAAACAGGTCGAAATCGCCGCGCTCTGCCAGTGTCTGGCAGACCTCCCATTCATTGACGCCACCGCCGATTGCCTTGATCAGCCCCTGATCCCGCAGCGATATCATGGCGTCATATCCGCGCGCGCCAAAGAACTCCTCAATGCGGGTATCGGAGGCCTCTTTGGAGCCATGCGAGAAGATACACAGATCATGCACATACAGGATGTCGATCTGATCGACGCCAAGCCGCGCGAATGAATGCTCGAACGAGCGCATGACGCCGTCATAGCTATAGTCGTAATGCTCGCGTCGCAGCGGGACGTCGAACCATTTGCCAACACCGGCGCGATGTTCTGGCGCGCAGTGCTGGATCAGCCTACCGACCTTGGAAGAGAGCACATAGTCCGACCGGGGCTTGCCGCGCAGAAACGGGTTCAGCCGGGTTTCCGCTAGTCCCAGACCATAAAGCGGCGCGGTATCATAGTAACGCACCCCTCCGTCCCAGGCAGCGTCCAGAGTGGCGCGGGCTTCCTCCTCCGAGATCGCCTTGTAGAGATTTCCCAGTGGCGCCGTGCCAAAGCCCAATTCCGTGAACGTCAGACCACCATTACCCAGCCGGTCCCAGTGCCGTGTCTTCAAAGCCATCGAACTCTCCCTCTCCGATGTCGCAAACCTAACCCAATTTTTCTTTACGTAAACAGACCCATGGACTTAGTCTTGCGAGGGAGGGCGGCATGACACAGAATTTTGAACGCGTATTCGGCAAGATCAAACCAGTGATCGGCATGGTCCATATCGGGGCTTTGCCGGGAACGCCGCTCTTTGATCCGTCCTTTGATCTGCTTGCGGCGGCGCATGCAGATCTGGTTGCGCTACAGGAGGCTGGGTTTGACGCGGTCATGTTCGGCAATGAAAATGACCGGCCCTACGAGTTTCAGGTGGATACGGCCTCGACCGCGACGATGGCCGCCATTATCGGTCAGCTCAAACCCGAAATCCGAGTTCCATTCGGCGTGAACGTTCTGTGGGATCCGATGTCGAGCGTGGCGCTGGGGGCAGCCACCGGGGCCGCGTTTGTGCGCGAGATTTTCACCGGAACCTATGCGTCAGATATGGGGCCATGGACACCGGATGCCGGTAGGGCGATGCGCTATCGTGACCGGCTGAACCGGCCCGATATGGTTATGCTCTACAATATTTCGGCTGAATTCGCCCATTCCCTTGATCAGCGGTCTTTACCGGATCGGGCCCGCAGCGCGGTGTTCTCCTCCATCCCGGACGCGGTTCTGGTCTCTGGCCAGATCACCGGAGAGGCCGCCGCCCTGTCCGACCTTGAGGCCGTTAAGGCGGTGCTGCCCGATATCGCCGTGATGGCCAATACCGGGGTCAAACATGAGACGGTAGCAGATGTGCTGGCCGTTGCGGATGGCTGCATCGTGGGGTCTTCGCTGAAGGTGGATGGCAACACCTGGAACCCGGTTGATCCTGATCGGGCCAGCGATTTCATGGCGCGGGCGCGAAAGGCCCGCGCATGAAAGACCGGATCAAGCGCGATCTTCTGAATCTGATGGTGATACCGGGCCTGTCGGGGCACGAGGACCGCGTGCGGCGGGCGATCCGGCAGCGTCTGGATGAGATCGGTGTTGCCTGCACGTCGGATCGGCTTGGCAATCTGGTTGCGCATTTTCCGGGCGAGGGTCCTGGCGTGATGCTGTTTACGCATATGGACCAGCTGGGCTTTGTCGTGCGCCGGATCGAGGCGGATGGGAGCATCAGGCTCGAACGGCTCGGCGGCGTTCCCGAGCGCGCCCTGGCGGCGCAGGAGATCTTGCTTTGCGTCGCTGAGGGGCGCGATGTTGCCGGCATCATCGCCAACAAAAGCCACCATGCGACGGCACCGGATGAGAAATACAAGGTGCTGCCCTATGCCGACCTCTATGTTGACGCCGGGTTTGGATCCTCCACCGAGGTGGTTGCCGCAGGCATCGATATCGGCACGCCCGTTGTTTATGCGCCGCATGCCCGTTCGCTGGCCAATGACCGGATCGCGGGCACCAGTGTTGACGACCGCGCGGGCTGCGCCGTTCTGCTGGAGGTCGCGCGGCGTCTGTCAGCGCGCAAGAGCGGACCGCCGGTGCACCTGGCCTTCACGGTGCAGGAGGAGTTCAATCTGCGTGGCGCGCAGCCGCTGGCGCAGCAATTGCAGCCCGACATTGCCATCCAGATCGACCTGATGCTTGCAACCGACACGCCAGACATGGCCGCGCGCGGGGACATGGCGCTCGGTCAGGGGCCGGGGATGAGTCTCTATTCCTTTCACGGGCGGGGGACGTTGAACGGGGTTATTCCGCATCCGGCGCTGACCGAACTGTTTGATCGGGTGGCGCAGGCAAACGACATCCCGCTGCAACGCAGTGCTCAGACCGGCATCTTGACCGACCTGTCCTATGTGCAACTGGTCGGCGCTGGCGTGGCTGCGATCGACCTGGGCTATCCCATGCGCTATTCGCATTCCGCCAGAGAAGTTTGTGATCTGGGTGATCTGGTCGCCCTTGCCGATCTTCTCGAAGCCGGTCTTGCGGGTATCGGGCCGGACTTCTCGTTTGATCGGGATGAGTATACCTGATGGCTTATACGCTGGGCATTGACATCGGCACCTATGAAACCAAGGGCGTTCTCGTGGACACTGACGGTGTGATCCACGCCCAGGCCAACCGCGCGCATAAAATGCTGGTGCCCGAACCCGGCTGGGCCGAACATCGGCCAGAGGAAGACTGGTGGGGTGATTTCACCCATGTCAGCCAGGCGCTCCTGCGCGAAAGCGGTATCGAGGCGCGCGAGATCAAGGCGGTGGCCTGCAGCGCAATCGGCCCTTGCATGTTGCCGGTCGACGCGGATGGATCGCCGCTGATGAACGGGGTTCTCTACGGTGTCGACACCCGCGCCGAAGCCGAAGTGCGCGAGCTGACCGAGCGGATCGGAGAAGACAAGATCATTGCCCGCTGCGGTAATGCCCTGACTTCGCAATCGGTGGGCCCCAAGATCCTTTGGCTCAAAAGGCAGCGGCCGGAGATTTTTGCACGGACCGCCCATATCCTCACCTCGACCAGCTTTCTTGTGCAGCGCCTGACGGGCGAGGTCTTGATCGATCATTATACGGCGGCGAATTTCTCACCGCTTTATGATGTGGCGAAGCAGGACTGGGTTGACGATCTGGCGGATGACATCATTGGGCTCGATAGATTGCCGCGTCTGATGTGGTCAAACGAGATCGCGGGCCACATCACCAGATCCGCAGCCGAACAGACGGGACTGGCAGAGGGCACGCCAGTAACAGCGGGCACGATCGACGCCGCCGCAGAGGCGTTTTCCGTTGGCGTCGATCAGCCGGGCGATATGATGATGATGTATGGCTCGACCATTTTCATCATTCTGCGCGCCGCCACACAGGTCTCGGACCCGCGTATCTGGTATGCCCCGTGGCTCTTTGAGGGCGAACACGCCTCGATGGCGGGACTCGCCACATCGGGCACGCTAACGCATTGGTTTCGCGATCAGATCGCGCGCGACTTGGCCGCGGACGAGGCGTTTTCGGTCCTAGCCCAAGAAGCTGCCACCTCACCTCCGGGGGCGAAAGGATTGCTGGTCTTGCCCTATTTCTCGGGCGAGCGGACGCCGATCCATGACGTGCACGCCAAGGGCACGGTGTTTGGGTTGAACCTGACCCATACCCGTGGCGATATCTACCGCGCCCTGATCGAGGGCATCGCCCATGGCACACGGCATGTCACCGATACATTCGCCGAGCTTGGCCAGTCGCCCAAACGACTCTTGGCCGTTGGCGGCGGGACAAAGAACGCGCTCTGGCTACAGGCGACCTCGGATATCACCGGCATTGATCAGGTGGTGTGCGAAAAATCGACCGGAGCCAGCTATGGCGACGCGTTTCTGGCCGCTCTTGCGGTGGGCTTGGTCAAGCGCGGCGATATTGCCGCCTGGAACCCTCCGGTGAAAGAGATCACGGCGCGGCCCAATGCGGCCTACGACAAGGCATATGGCTTGTTCCGCAGGCTCTATGAGCAAACCAAGGATATCGCGGCAGAGCTTGACACGCCCTGAAGGCTGGGCGAGGGGCCTACTTCACCGCACCTGCGGCCATGCCTTTGACGATGTATTTCTCCAGAAAGATCGCCACGATGATCAGGGGCAGAATTGCTGCCGATGACAGGGCGGCCATCGACCACCAGTTGATCCCTTGTGATCCGGTCTGCGAGGCGACCATGACGGGCAAAGTCGTTGCATTGGTTGCGGTCAGAAGCGCGGCAAAGAAATACTCGTTCCAGCACAGGACCAGCGACAGGATAAAGGCCGCCACCATGCCGGGCAGCGCGATGGGCAGCACGATCTGCAGAAACGCCCCCCAGACCCCCAGCCCATCGACGAGCGCGGCCTCTTCCAGCTCAATGGGAATGCCCTGGAACTGGTCTCGCATGATCCAGATGACAATCGGTAGAACCATCAATGTGTAGAGCAGGATAAGCCCGATCCGGCTATCGAGCAGGGCGAGCGACTTGTAGAGCACCAGAAAGGGCAGGGCCAGCACGACCGGCGGCAGGATCATCTGGCTGAGAAAGAAGAACGAGATGTCCGAGTTCCTCATGAAGCCGAACCGATAGTTGAACCGCGACAGCCCGTAGGCGGCGAGAGAGCCCAGCACCACGGCCAAGGTCGAGGCCGAGATCGCCACGACAGCGCTGTTCCAGAAGCGTTTCAGGAACTCTTCGCGCACGGTGGACACCTCGCCGATCAGCCGCGGCGAGATGCCGATGGATTCCCAGCCTTTCCACCTTGGCGTGAAATCCCACCAGGGAACGACATTGCCTTTCATCACATCAGGCGCCAGCTTGAACGAGGTTGTGATCGTCCAGTAAATCGGAAACAGGCAGACCACGGTCCACACCAGCAAGGCCCCGTAGATCGCAAAACGGCTGGCCCACCATTTGGCTTTCACCCGCCGATCCGCATCGTGATCCTTGAAAATCGCGCCGCTCATGCCGGTCGCTCCATCCAACGGCTGACAAGCTTCAGAAGCGCGGTGACGAATATCACGATCAGCACCAGATAGATCATCGCCAGCAGCGTGCCATATCCCACATTGGAGCGGTCGCGATATTCACGGAAGATGAAGCTCGTCACGCTGTCCGTGGCACCGCCCGGCCCGCCGGAGGTGACATTGATGATGATGTCGGCCAGCTTCAGCTTGAAGATGATGCGGATCACAATTGCGGTCACCGAGACCGGCAGCATCAGGGGAAAGATAACCTCCTTGAAGCTCTGCCACCCGGTCGCGCCGTCGACCTTGGACGCTTCGATGACCTCTTTGGGCAAGGCCTGCAGCCCGGCGAGCAGCATGATCATCATGAAGGGGATGAAGGTCCAGGCATCCATCGCCATGATCATGAAACGTGCAATCTCGGGATTGCTGAAAAAGCTGGGCTCGCCGCCCAGTTCGCGGATGATCCGCGAGATCGGGCCGAAGCGCACCTCCAGCATGGATTTGCCGATCATCCAGGACACGGCCACCGGGCTGAGCATCAGGGGCAGCAGGAAGACGACGCGAAAGAATTTGCGCGCCCGGATCTGGGCGTTCAGCAGTAAGGCAAGGCCAAAGGCGATGACATATTCCACGCTGACTGCAAGCACGTAGTAGACCATGTTCTTCAGCGCGTTCCAGTAGAACCCGTCATTCCACATCTGAACCATGTTGTCCCAGCCGTTTGGCTGCGGACCGGCGGGCGAGGCCAGGTTCCAGTCGGTGAACGAGATATAGAGCGCGAACAGCAGCGGAAAGACGACAAGGCTGATCACAAACAGCGCGGCCGGCAGCACAAACAAGGTGCGTTTACCTTTCTCGCCGTTGACGATGACCTGCGCGACGCACAGCGAAGTCGCCCAGAGCATGTAGGCATAAAGCACCGGACGCCAGGTCTCGAACCCGGCAGCGATGTGCCCCGCCTCGTGCAGGGCCTGCCAGATCGCCAGCCCTAGAAACAGTCCGGCGGTGCCCCAGACCAGCAGCTTGCCCAGATGCTTTCGGCTGTCCGAGATGTTTTCGGCGGTCACGGTATGAAGAAGGTCGCCCTCTGACGTCATGCGAAAGCTCTAGCGACGTGGTCTTGATACGCAAAAAAGGATGGCAAATCTGGCCTCGGACCATGGGGTTGATGAAAGGGCGGGCGGCGCTCCGGTGCCGCCCGCTCGGAGTTTATCCGACCCGAGTTAGAGACCCAGCGAGGCCTTGTAGACGGCGATCTGGTTGTCGCGGCCGATCTGGTCGGTGATCTTCTCCCAGGCGGCGGCAATTGCATCCGCCGTTTCCTGCGCCGAGCCGTGTTGCCCGGCATAGCCCTTGGCCAGCTCGTCTTCGGCCACCGAATAGTATTGGAAGATGCCCGGAATGCGCGGTTCGATCGCAGCGTTCTTGTGATTGTAGCTATCCGCGTTCGATCCCAGATAATCCTCGACATAGTCGCGGTCATAACCCGCCTCTTCCCATTCCTCGAAGCGGAAGTGCGAGTTGCGGTAGGGCTGGAAGCCGGACGGGTAGGCAGAGGCCCAGAGCGACAAGTCCTTGCCGCCCAGATGCGCCGCAGCCGACCAGGCGGCCTTCTTCTTTTTCTCGTCGCCCTCGACCGTGGCCATCACGTAAACGCCCCAGCCGATATAGGCCATGTTGGGCGCTTCGTTATAGGTCTCTTCCCATGCGCTGGTCTTGGCGTTGTAAACCTTGTCAGCGCCCGGGTTGATGCCAAAGCCGACCACGTCGCCCACCACGGATGTATCCGAGGTTCGCGCGCTGGAGCCCACATCGCCCCACCACATCAGCATCGAGCCGGTTCCGGCCAGAAACTGCTGGAACGCAGTGGTGCCGGGGTCTGCGTTGATCTGGTCGGTCGGATAGGCACCGGCCTCGATCAGGTCCATCACGTCCTGAATGGCCTGCACCCATGCCGGGTTGTTGACCATCGGCGTCATTGTCTCGGGATCGAACAGCCAGGCCGGGTTGTCGGGATGTTTGGCATAGGCCGCGGCGCGGTTTTCGAGGAAATAGAAACCAAACCCACCCCAGCCTTTGAGTGGATCGAGATACCCGTGAGCCGGAAGGCCGGTCAGCGGGTCTTCCTTGCCGATCAGCTCCTTGGTGATGTCATTCAAATCTTTCCAGGTCTTCGGCACCTCGCGCCCGGTGATTGAATCGGGGCCGAAATAGTCCTTGCGATACGCAAATGTGTGGCAATCGCCATCAATCGACACGCGATAGGTCTTGCCATCCCAGGTCCCTACGGGCGCCTTGAGGTAGTCGACATAATCGTCCATGTCGATCTGCTCTTTCACCCAATCGGGCATCTCGGAGGCAAGGCCCTTGCCCAGAACATCGCCCTCGAACGGGGCGCCCATTTCGATAATGTCGAAATCCACGGTCCCGGTTGCGATGGATTGCTGCAGCCGCGCGTTATAGTCCGCCTGCGCCAAATCGATCCAGTTGATCTTGGCGCCGGTATAGGCCTCCCACGGTTTCAGAAAACCGCGGAACAGGAAGTTGTGCAGGTTCTGATTGTTGAGGCCCATGAAGGTCAGTTCAACACCGTCAAACTCGCCCTCGGCGACATTGGTTTTTGTCGCGCCCAGGCACATCTCACCGACTTTTTGCCAATCGCCATCGGTCGGAGAGCCAGCCCCAACGCCGGGTATCTTCAGGATCTCGGCGCGGATATTGCCGCTGTCCTGTGCCATAGCTGACTTTGGCATCATCGCCACTGCGCCAAGCGCGGCGGAGCCTTTGAGCATCTGGCGCCGGTTCATTTTTTGCGCGGCCTTGATGTAGTTGTAGAGTTCAACCTTCACGACAATCCTCCCAAGAAAACGTATGGTTATTCTTATCTGCAGGGATGCAGTCGCAGAAAATTACACCGGTAAAAGAACAGGCTGTGCTGACATGAGCTCCCCGCATCGCGCCAGTATGGTCCAGATTGACGTTGAGTCAACAAAACCCGCCGCCCGGCGTGGACAGCTCAATTTCCTTTGTCTAACCTCCGGGTTCTGAGGGGGATGCAGGCAGGCATGGCAGACGTCAAAATTCTTGAAGTGCGCAAGTCCTATGGCGCGACAGAGGTCATTCACGGGCTGAATGTCGAAATCGCGGATGGGGAATTTGTGGCTTTGGTCGGCCCGTCTGGTTGCGGCAAGTCCACCCTTTTGCGCATGATCGCCGGGCTGGAGCCGATCGATAGCGGCACGATTGCCATCGGTGATCGGGTCGTGAACAACCTGCCACCGTCCGAGCGTGACATCGCCATGGTGTTTCAGACCTATGCGCTTTATCCGCACAAATCCGTGGCCGAAAACATGGGCTTTGCGCTGAAGGTGGCCAAGGCGGACCGGGCCGAGATCGACCGGCGCGTCAAGGAAGCGGCAGAGATACTGAGCCTGACCGAATATCTCGACCGCAAGCCGCGCCACCTGTCCGGTGGCCAGCGGCAACGGGTCGCCATGGGGCGCGCCATCGTGCGCGATCCGCAGGTCTTCCTGTTTGACGAACCACTGTCCAACCTCGACGCCAAACTGCGCATTCAGATGCGCACCGAAATCAAGGAATTGCATCAGCGTCTGAAGACGACAACGGTGTTTGTGACCCACGATCAGATCGAGGCCATGACCCTGGCGGACAGGATCGTGGTGATGCAAGATGGCGTCATCGAACAGATCGGTACCCCGCTGGACCTGTATGACAATCCAAGCAACGAGTTTGTGGCCACCTTCATCGGTGCCCCATCGATGAACCTGCTGTCCGGAGATCTGTCGGGCGACACAGTGCGCGTCGGCGGGTTTCAGTTTGGTGGGCCGACCGGGGCGGGGCGCGTCAAGCTCGGCGTCAGGCCAGAACACCTGATCCTGGCCGAGGATGGCCTGCCCATGCAGGTCAAGGTGGTCGAGCCAACCGGTGCGGAAACGATGGTTTTCGCCCGTTTCCAGGACCAGGACGTGACCGCTATTTTCCGCGAGCGTCACGAATTCGAACCGGGCCAGACCATCCATCTGAAGCCCGACCCCGATCACCTGCATGTCTTTGATGCCGATAGCGGTGCGAGATTGTGAAACCCAATTGTTGAGAGGCCAAAATGCTCAAAGGTATTGACCCGATTCTGAATGCCGATGTGCTCTATGCGCTGCGCGCCATGGGACATGGGGATGACCTGATCATCGCCGATACCAATTTCCCCTCTGACAGTGTCGCGCGCGAAACCGTGCTGGGCGAGGTGCTGCGCATCGATCGCCCCGCCGCCGAGGTCGCCAAAGCGGTTCTGTCGGTCTATCCGCTCGACACGTTTGTGGACGATGCGGCTGCACGGATGGAGGTGGTTGACGAACCCGACACGATCCTGCCGGTGATGGAAGAGATGCAGGCGCAGGTCAGCGCCGTTGGGGGACCAACAATGATCGGCATCGAACGCTATGCGTTTTATGAGCGGGCAAAACAGGCCTATGCGGTCATCCAGACCGGCGAGCGCAGGTTCTATGGCTGTTTCGCCTTTCGCAAAGGCGTCGTGCCGCCGGAAGAGGAGTAAGCCATGGGCAAGGTTGTCATTCTGGGCGTCTTTGTCGCCGACACCGCCTATCGGGCCGACCGCATGCCGAAGATGGGCGAGACCATCATGGGCAACTCCTTTGCGCTGGGGCCCGGTGGCAAGGGCTCGAACCAGGCGGTTGCCTGCGCGCGCATGGGGGCAGACACGCACTTTATCTCCAAACTCGGGCAGGACGATTTTGCAAAGCTCGCCCTTGAGACATGGGCGGGCGCGGGGGTGACGCCCCATGTTGACCAGATCGCGGACAGCTACACCGGGGCCGCGCATATCTTCATCGAGGAGAAGACCGGCGACAACGCCATTATCATCGCACCCGGCGCTGCCGCTCTGATTGACGTGAAAACGGTCGAAGCGCATGCGGACCTGATTGTCAGCGCAGATGTTTTTGTGACGCAGCTGGAGCAACCGATGGACGCGGCGCTACGCGGGTTGGAGATTGCCCACACTGCCGGTGTCACAACGATTCTGAACCCGGCCCCTGCCGCCGCGCTGCCCGAAGGGATGCTTGCCCTGTGTGACTATGTCACGCCGAATGAAACAGAATGCGAGGCGCTGACGGGCCTCGCGGTCGAAACCGAAGACGACGCCGCCAAAGCCTGCGAGGCGTTGCGGTCCCTCGGTGTCAAAACACCAATCATCACGCTCGGAGAGCATGGGGTACATCTGGATGGTCACGGGATAATCCCCGCGGTGAATGCAGGCCCAGTTGTTGAAACCACCGGCGCGGGCGATGCCTTCAACGGTGGCTTTGCCGCAGCATTGTCGGATGGAAACACGCCAGAGGAGGCCGCGAGATATGGCTGTGCGACCGCCGGCCTGTCGGTCACCAAAGCCGGAACGGCCCCTTCCATGCCTGCGCGGGAAACCGTCGAAAACCTGCTCCGGACCCTCGGCTGACTCGGGTCTGATGCGCTGCACCAGCAGCGCGCAGCAGCGGCGGTAAGCGCAACCGGGATTGCTTGCGCGGCAGAGCATCGGACCCGGAACGAAAACGCCCCGCCAATGGCGGGGCGCTCGTGTTATCCGGCGGTGGCTTCGGCGTCTTCGGGAGGATCGGGGTCCTTGCCCTTGGAGCCCTTGAGCCATTCGCGCATGCCCTGCATCACCGCATAGAGGACCGGCACCAGGATCACGCCGATCAGTGTCGCTGCCAGCATGCCGCCAAAGACAGCGATACCGATTGCCTTCTGGCTGGCCGCGCCCGCGCCACTTGCGGCCAGCAAGGGCACAACGCCCAACAGGAAGGACAGCGCTGTCATCATCACGGCGCGGAACCGCTGGCTGGCGGCTTCTGCAGCGGCTTCGCGGATGCTGAGACCGTTGGCGCGCTGCTCCATCGCAAACTCGACGATCAGAATGCCGTTTTTCGAGGCAAGCCCCACCAGCATGATGATCCCGATCTGGGTATAGAGGTTGATGTCGCTGCCCACCACGGCGACCGCCGCCACCGCTCCGAACAGGGCCACGATCACCGATAGCAGGATCGAGACCGGCATCGACCAGCTTTCATATTGGCCGACCAGGAACAGGTAGGCGAACATGATCGCCAGCACCAGGATCACCTGTACCAGCCCGCCAGTGGCCAGCTGCTGCTGGGCGGTGCCGGTCCATTCAAAGGCATATCCGGGGGGCAGGGCGGTGGTGGAGGTCTCGGTCATCACCCGGATCGCATCGCCGCTGGACAGGCCGGGCGCGGGTACCGCCGTGACCGTGGCAGACCGGAACAGGTTGTGCCGTTTCAGCAGCACCGGACCCAGCACGTTCTCGACATCGATCAGCGTGCCAAGCGGCACCATCTCGCCCACGCTGGAGCGGACATAGAGGTTGCCGATATCCTCGACCTTGTCGCGATATTCGCCTTCGGCCTGGATCATCACGCGATAGACCCGCCCGAACAGGTTGAAGTCATTCACATAGTAGGACCCCAGATAGGCCTGCATGGTCTGGAACACCTCGGAGATTGGCACTTCCAGCGTCTTGGCCTTTTCGCGGTCCAGATCGACAAAAAGCTGCGGCACATTTGCGCGGAACGTGGTGTAGGATTGTGCGATTTCCGGGCTTTGGTTGGCAGCATAGACAAAGGAGCCGACGGCCGAGGCCAGATCCTGCGGTGTGCCGCCGCCGGTTTGCTGAACCTCCATCTCAACGCCCGCCGACATGCCCAGACCCTGAATCGGGGGTGGGTTGAACGCGATGATCGAGGCGGCGGATTCCTGATAGGCCAGCGCGAGAACCTGCGCCAGAATACCGTCGGCGCTCAACTCGTCGGTCTGGCGCTCGTCCCAGCCGGTCAGGTTCACAAAGATCGCGGCCCCGTTCGGCGTCACCCCGTTCAAGAGTGAGAAACCATTCACCAGAACGGTGTTGGCGACGCCGGGGATATTCCGCACCTTTTCATCGAACCGCGCCGTGACCTCTTCGGTCCGGTACAGCGTCGCCGCATCCGGCAATTGTATGTCGACGAAAAGATAGCCGTTATCCTCAAGCGGGATGAACCCTTTGGAGGTATTGGTGAAGATTGTCCCGGCCCCCGCGCCGATTGCGGCGATGATGACCAGCGCGATGATCGGCAGGCGCAGCATGCGGCGCACGATGCCGACATAGCCGGTACGGGCGCCACCGATGAAACCTTCGAACACGGCAAGCAGGCCCTTGGGTGGTCCCGAACGTGGTCGCAGCACCAGACCGCACAAGGCCGGTGACAGGGTCAGCGCGTTGATCGACGAGATCACCACCGCGGTCGAGATCGTGATCGCAAACTGCGAATAGAGCCGCCCGGTGATCCCCGGCATGAAAGTGACGGGCACAAACACCGCCAGCAGCACCAGTGTGGTGGCGATCACCGGTCCGGTGATCTGCCCCATAGCCTTGCGTGTGGCCTCGGGCGGGCTCAGACCCTCTTCGGCGATGATGCGTTCGACGTTTTCGACCACAACGATGGCGTCATCCACCACGATGCCGATGGCCAGTACCAGCGCAAAGAGCGAGATGGTGTTGAGCGACATGCCAAAGGCCAGCAAGAAGGCAAATGTACCGATCAGTGAGACCGGGATCGCCACTGCCGGGATGATCGTCGCGCGCCAACTGCCGAGGAAAATGAACACGACCGAGATCACCAGCACGAAGGTGAGCATCAGTGTCGTGACCACGTCGTTCAGCGACTGTTCAACGAATTTCGTGGAGTCAAACGGCACCCGGTAATCGACGTCATCGGGGAAGGCGCGCGAGAGCCGTTCCATCTCGGCCTCGACCCGCTCGGCGACGGCCAGCGCATTGGCGCCGGGGGCCTGATAGATCGCCAAAACCGTCGCCGGGGTGCCCTCATAATAACCGGACGCGGTGTAGGAGGCCGCCCCCAACTCGACACGGGCGATGTCGCGGACGCGCACAATCGCCCCGGCATCGCCGGTGCGCACCACGATCTCTCCAAATTCCTTGGCAGAGGTCAGGCGACCCTTGGTCTTGATCGTGTATTGAAAGGTCTGCCCGTCTGGGGCGGGCGGTGCCCCAATCGAGCCTGCGGACACCTCGATATTCTGTTCGCGAATGGCGTTGATCAGATCGCCCGGCGTGATCGACAGGCCCGCCATCTTGTCCGGGTCCATCCACATCCGCATGGCATATTCGAAATTGGTCAGCACATCGGCTCTGCCGACGCCCTGTATCCGCGCCAGCGCATCCTTGATGTTGATCGAGGCGTAGTTGGACAGAAAGACGCTGTCATAGGTTCCCTCTGGCGACGTCAGCGTTACCAGAAGCAGCATGTTGGTCGACGATTTCTGCGTCACGACGCCTGTAGAGGTCACCTCGGTCGGCAGCGAGGCCATCGCCTGCGCCACCCGGTTCTGTACGTTGACCGAGGCGATATCGGGGTCGGTGCCCACCTCAAACGTCACGTTCAGAGAATAGGACCCGTTATCGGCCGAAGTGGAGGTCATGTAGATCATGTCATCCACGCCGTTCACCTGCGCCTCGATCGGGGCGGCGACGGTGTTTTCAACGGTTTCCGCGTTGGCGCCGGTATAGTTGGCGGTCACGCTGACCACGGGCGGCGTGATGTCGGGGAACTGGGCCACCGGCAACACCAGATAGCCGATACCCCCCATGATCGTCAGCACCAGCGAAATGACGAGCGCCAGCTTGGGCCGGCTGATGAACAGGGCTGAGAACATGTGTTATTCCCCCGGCGTGTCAGAGGCGACGACGGCATCCACCGCCACGCCGGGCCGGACCCGTTGCAGTCCTTCGACAATCACGCTCTCGCCTGCGACAAGGCCTTCGGTCACGATGATCGCCGTATCCACTACATCGCCGGTCTCGATATAGCGCTGCTCGACCATCTGCTTGTCATTGACCACCAGCACAAAATCGCCGCGCTGGTCGCGCTGCAGCGCGGCCTGCGGGATCAGCAGCTTCTGGGTCGGCTCCAGCGCCTGGATGCTGACATGCACAAAGGCCCCGTCCACCAGCAGGCGATTGGTATTGTCAAACTCGGCGCGGAGGGTGATCGCGCCGGTCAGCGGGTCGATCCGGTTGTCGACAAAGACGATGCGGCCGGTTTCGTCCATTTTGGTGCCGTTGGGCAGTTCCACGAACACATCCGGTTTCTGATCCGAGGTGGCAAGCGAGGCGGTGGTTTCGCCGGATTGCTGCAACACGTTGAGCAGCAGTTTCTCGTTGATCGCAAAGCTCACATAGATCGGGGCCTCGCGCACCAGCGTCACCAGCGGCGGGTTGGACGGGCCGACAATGTCGCCGACGCTGGTGGTCACCCGGCCCAGTCGGCCGGGGAAGGGCGCGTCGATCTTGGTATAGCTGAGATCAAGCTCTGCCTGCTGGATTGCGGCCTTGGCGGCCTTGATCTGGGCTTCGGCCTCAAGCTCGTTGGCGCGCGCCACGTCGCGTTCCGAGACGGGCACCGCGTCGCGCCGCAGCAGTTCTTCCTTCCGTGCCAGTTCCAGCTTGGCCAGTTCCAGATTGGCCTCTGCCTTGTCCAGATCGGCCTTGCGGGCCTCAAGCGTTGCCTCATAGAGGTCCGGCTCGATCTCAAACAGCAGCTCGCCCTCTTCGACAATCGCGCCATCCTCGACCTTCTGCGCCTCAAGGAAACCACTGACGCGGGCGACAATATCGACCTGATCGATCGCTTCGCCACGTCCGATGAACACGGCCTCATCCGTGATTTCCTGCGTATAGGCTGCGGCGATTGACACTTTCGGCGGGGCGGCTTCGGTCTCCTGCGCATGGGCTGGCGCGGTCCAGAGGGTGCCGGCAAGGGCGATCCCGCTCAGGAAATGCCGCAGCGAAAGCGGCGCACGCGCGTGGGAAAAGGTGCAGGAGGAAAGGGGCGGCATGCAACGAGCCTCGCTTGATTTAGACAATCTGGATCAGTGACGCTCTGCCTTGGGTGGCAGCCCGAGTCACTGGCAATCCCTCGCAGGATGGCCGCATTCCGGGAATATCTCAAGCGCCAGATTGCCAAGTTAAATATTGGCACTGCTGTGTTTTTTGGCTTTCTCGCCGGAACGCGGCGCGGTTAACCTGAGCCGGTGATGGATGAAACAGCAAAGATGGGCGCGGCGACTGAGCGGCTTTTTGTGTTCGTTCTGGACGCAGGCTTTACGATGCAGGCGTTTTCCTCGGCGGTCGAGGTTCTGCGCCTGCTTCACCGTGTGCGGTCCGATGCCGGGCTGCGATACAAGGCGTGCAGCCTGAGTGATGCCCCGGTTCATGCCTCGAACGGGTTTGCGCTGATCCCTGACCTCAAGTTCTGCGATATCCCGCCGCGTGCGACGTTGGTGGTTGTGGCGGGCACCCGTGCCAGCAAGGCACCCGAACCCGAGCTGACGGCGCGCCTGCGCAATTGGGCGCGGCGCGGTTACCCGGTTTGGGGCGTCTCTTCGGGCGTGGTGCGGCTGGCGCAGGCGGGGCTGCTGAATGGCCGCTCGGTCAGCGCCCATTGGGAAGATTTTCCCTATCTGCGGCAGGAATTTCCCCAGATCGATCTGACCGCCGCGCTGTTTACCCATGACACGCAGATCGCGACCTGCGCGGGCGGCGGCGCGGCCAGCGATCTGATGTTGCATCTGGTGCGCGACGAATACGGGGCTGAGACCGCCGATGAGATCGCCGCGCGGCTGGTGATCGACACGGTGCGCGATGGGCGCGCGCCGCAGCGCCGCAGTTCCGAGATGCGGTTCGAAACCGCCAATCATCTGGTCTTTGCCGCGCTGCGCCGGATGCGGGCCAACCTCTTTGCGCCGCTTTCCATCGCGCAGATAGCGGTGGAGCTGGGCATTTCCCAACGCCAGCTGGAACGGCTTTTCGAGCAGGAGTTCGACCAGCCGCCGGGGCGGGTCTATTCCCAGCTTCGCCTTGAGGATGCGCGGCTCGATGTGTTGTCAGGCCGCCGCGAGCTGACCGAGATCGCCCTGGATTATGGTTTTAAGCCGGTGACATTTTCACGTGTTTACAAGCGGTTGTTCGGCGTTCTTCCATCTGATGACCGCAAGCGGGCGATGTCGTAACCCCACCCGGTACATGTCGGTTTCGCTCAGGTGTGGCGCCGCGCCATATCTTAGCTCTCTGGTGAAAGAGAGAACCCAACATGACACGACCCCGCATCATGGTTGCGCCCAATGGCGCGCGCCGCAGCAAATCCGATCACTCGGCTTTGCCGCTGACGCCTGCTGACCTTCAACACACGGCCCGGACCTGTCGCGCCGCCGGGGCAGATGCGCTGCACCTGCATGTGCGCGACGCCTCGGGCGGGCATTCGCTGGATGCAGGCCTCTATCGCGAGGCGCTCGCCGCGTTGCGCGAGGTGGACGGGTTGGAGCTGCAGATCACCACCGAAGCGGCCGGGCGCTATGCGCCAGAGGCGCAGTTTGCCTGCCTTGAGGCGCTGGCGCCATCTTGGGCCAGTGTCTCGGTGCGCGAGATCAAACGCGCGCCCGAGATCGCCGCGCCGCTCTATGCGCTCTGCGCCGCGCAGAACACGCGCGTGCAGCATATCCTCTATGACGCAGATGACCTTGCGCTGCTGCGCGATTGGCGCAGCATGGGGATTGTCCGGCCCGAACAGGATGAGGTGATTTGCGTTCTGGGCGCCTATGCCCCAGCGCGACCCGGGCATCGCAAGGAGCTTGCGGCGCTCTTGCCAAAACTGGCCGGTCTGCGGTTCAGCCTTTGCGCTTTTGGAGCGCAGGAACAGGAATGCCTGATCGCCGCCGCCCGGTCCGGGGCGGAGTATCTGCGGGTCGGGTTCGAAAACAACCTGCACGCGCCGGATGGAAGTGAATGGCCCGACAATGCAGCCGCGGTCGCCGCGCTGCGGGCCGAGTTGGAAAGGGAGTTTCCATGAGCCATGTCTTCCCGCGCCATTGCCGCGCAGACCTGCCCACGGCCGTCGCGGGCGAGGGCTGTTATCTGATCGACGGGCAGGGCAAGCGCTATTTCGATGCCTCGGGCGGTGCCGCAGTGTCCTGTCTGGGCCATTCAAATGCGCGGGTGCGGCAGGCGGTCAAGGACCAGGTCGACCAACTGGCCTTTGCTCATACCGGTTTCTTCACCTCCGAACCCGCCGAGCAACTGGCCGATCTGCTGATCGCGCAGGCACCCGAGGGGATCGAGCGCGCCTATTTCGTCTCTGGCGGCTCCGAGGCGGTCGAAGCCGCGATCAAACTGGCCCGGCAATATTATCTTGAAATCGGCCAGCCCGAACGGCGCAACCTGATCGCACGGCGGCAGAGCTATCATGGCAACACGCTGGGCGCGCTGGCGGCGGGCGGCAATGCGTGGCGGCGGCAACAGTTCGACCCGTTGCTGATCGGCGTCAGCCATATCGCGCCCTGCTACGAATATGCCGAGCGCCGCGAGACTGAGACGCCAGCCGAATACGGACGCCGTGTCGCGGATGAGCTGGAGGCAGAAATCCTGCGCCTCGGCCCCGAAACCGTCATGGCCTTCATCGCCGAACCGGTGGTTGGTGCCACCCTTGGCGCGGTGCCTGCGGTCGAGGGATACTTTGCGCGTATCCGTGAGATATGTGATACTTACGGCGTGCTCTTGATCCTTGATGAGGTGATGTGCGGCATGGGCCGGACCGGACATCTCTTTGCCTGCAAGGGGGAAGATGTGCGGCCTGACATCCTGACCATCGCCAAGGGGCTCGGGGCCGGATACCAGCCCATTGGCGCGATGTTGTGCTCGGCAGATATCTATCGGGCGATTGCGGATGGGTCGGGCTTTTTTCAACACGGCCACACCTATATCGGCCATCCGGTTGCCACCGCCGCCGGGCATGCAGTGCTGTCCGAGATGCTGGAGCGGGACCTGATGCCACAGGTGCAGGAGCGTGGAGCCCAGTTGGACGCCGCCCTGCACGACCGGCTGGGCCAGCATCCGCATGTGGGCGATATTCGCGGGCGCGGCTTGTTCCGGGGCGTGGAACTGGTGCAGGACCGCGCCAGAAAGGCCCCGTTCGACCCGGCGCTGGGGCTGGCGGGCAAGCTGAAGGCGGCGGCAATGGGCCAGGGGCTGATCTGCTACCCGATGCCGGGCACCCGCGACGGCAGGCAGGGGGATCACGTGTTGCTGGCACCGCCCTTTGTGATGGCAGAGAGCGATGCGGACCTGATTGCCGACCGGCTGACGGCGGCGATCGATCAGGTTCTGAATATGTAGCTATGCCACCGGACCACACCCCTTCGAACGGGTTTGGTCACGCGGTTTCGACATCGCGCAACAAGTGCCTTGTCGCCTTTGCGCAACCGAACGCGGGGTCTCAGTCGCGCGTTCCGGCGAAACGTGTTTCCCAATCCTCGCGCTGCTCATCAGTGATCTTGGCAAAGAGCACCTCGGGCACGGCAAAACCGTGACCCGGCGCCAGCATCGACAGGCTGGTGGCCACATCCTCGGGCCATGCTGTGTCGCTGACGCCCATCGCCTCAAGCATCCGCGCCGAGGTGAAGGGGATGAAGGGCGCGCTGAGCACCGCGTAGAGCCGGATCAGGTTCAGACCCAGACGGACCTGTGCTGCGGCCTTCTCGGGCTCGGTCTTGAACGTTGCCCAAGGCGCGGCGCTTTGCAGGTATTCGTTGCCCGCGACCCAGATCGCTCGCAGCTCCTGCGCCGATTTGCGCACCTCCATCGCTTCCATATGGCTCTCATAGGCGCGCACCCGTGTGGTCAGGTCGGCGATCAGCGCTTCTTCCTGTTCGCCATATTCACCGTCCGCGGGCACCTCTTCGCCAAATTTCGACCGGCAGAACTTGGTGATCCGGCTGACGAAATTACCCAGTACGTCGGCCAGATCCTTGTTGACCGATTGCTGGAAGTTCTCCCAGGTGAACTCGCTGTCGCTGCTTTCGGGCGCGTGGCTGAGCAGCCACCAGCGCCAGTAATCCGCCGGCAGAATCTCCAGCGCCTGATCCATGAAGACGCCGCGCCCCTGCGAGGTCGAGAACTGGCCGCCATCGTAGTTCAGATAGTTGAAGCTCTTTAGGTGATCGACCATCTTCCATGGCTCGCCTGACCCCAGAATCGTGGCCGGGAAGCTGAGCGTGTGGAAGGGAACGTTATCCTTGCCCATGAATTGCACATAGCGCACGTCATCCGCGCCCTTGTCGGTGCGCCACCAGCGCTGCCAGTCGGCGTCAGACTTGCCATTGGCTTCGGCCCATTCGGCCGCGCAGGCTATGTATTCGATCGGCGCGTCGAACCAGACGTAGAAGACCTTGCCTTCCATCCCCGGCCAGTCCTGATCGCCCTTCTTGACCGGAATGCCCCAGTCCAGATCGCGGGTGATGCCGCGGTCCTGCAGCCCGTCGCCGTCATGCAGCCACTTCTTGGCGATGGAGGTGGTCAGCACCGGCCAGTCGGATTTGCTGTCGATCCACTTGTCCAACTGGTCACTCATCGCGGACTGGCGCAGGTAGAGGTGTTTGGTCTCGCGCACCTCCAGATCGTTGGACCCGCTGATCGCGCTGCGCGGATCGAGCAGGTCGGTGGGATCAAGCTGCTTGGTGCAGTTCTCGCACTGATCACCGCGCGCGCGCTCATAGCCGCAATTGGGGCATGTGCCCTCGATATAGCGGTCCGGCAGGAAGCGGCCATCGGCGTTGGAATAGACCTGTTTCTCAACCACTTCGCGGATAAGCCCGGCATCGGACAGCCGCCCCGCGAAATGCTGGGTCAGGTGATGGTTCTGCTGGCTGGATGAGCGGCCGAAATGATCGAAACTCAAACCGAACCGCTTGGCGATATCGGACTGGATTCCGTACATTCGGGCGCAATACTCGGCCACAGGCTGACCGGCTTTGGCGGCGGCCAGTTCGGCGGGGGTGCCATGTTCATCCGTGGCGCAGAGGAACATGACCTCATTGCCCCGGCCGCGCAGATAGCGCGCATAAAGATCGGCCGGCAATTGCGAGCCGATCAGATTGCCGAGATGTTTGATCCCGTTGATATAGGGGATCGCCGAGGTGATGAGGATTCGTGCCATATACCCAGTCCGCGTGTCTGTCTGCGCGCCCGTCTACCCCATGTGGCGCGCCAGCAAAAGGGCAGCTTTTGGACCCGCGCTTTGCAAGTTGACGTGACGGAGGCGACGTTGCCCCGCAAAACTTCGCCATTGCGCCGCAATTTGGTCTTAACTTAACCAGAGGTTGAGGCTTGGAATCACAAGTTCTTGAAATTTTGGTGTGAGTACCCATATTCACTGTATACCACCGCATACAAAAATGAGGGACATCTGTTGATGTTTGACTTTCTGCTCGAGGGTGCTTTTGCGCCCTTTACGATGGCGCTTGCCTTGCTGTTGGGCCTGCTGGTTCTTGAACTGGTGGCCCTGATGGTGGGCGGCAGCCTGATGGCGGGCGAAGGAGAGGTTGATCTGGATGTTGGTGAGGTGCCGGACCTGGACGGGTTCGATCTGGATGTTGACGCCGATCTGGACCCGCTCGATTTGGCCGAGGCTGACCTGGAGGCCCCCGCGGCTGATGCGCTCGGCCCGGCAAGCTGGCTGGGTCTGGGCAAGATTCCCACGATGATCTGGCTTGCCACGCTGCTGATGGGCTTTGGCCTGAGCGGCATGGGTCTGCAGCTGATGCTAGGTGATCTCATCGGTCTCAACCTGCCGGGTTGGCTGGCTGCGATCCCGGCGGGTGCATTTGGTATCTGGTTCGCGCGCGGCTTTGGCGCGGTCTTTGCCCGGCTTCTGCCGCGCACCGAGACCGAGTCGACCTCCGAGCGCCGCCTGTCCCGCCGCCGTGGCGTGATCACGCAGGGCACCGCCAGTAAAGGCCGACCGGCCGAGGTGCGTGTCATCGACCGCTTCGGCAATGCCCACTACTTGCGCGCTGAGCCTATGCGCGACGGCGTGAGCCTGTCGCAAGGCACCGAGGTTCTGGTGCTGCGCGATCGGCGCAGCGGTGGTTTTGTACTGATCGGCATGTCCGAATAACTCAATAAAAACTCTAAGAGGAGACGTATTTATGGAATTACAATTCCTGTTGATTTCCGTGCTCACCGTTCTGGTGTTCCTGTTGTTCATTGGCTTGGTCCTTGGCCGATTGTACCGCCGCGCCACCCGCGAGGTGAGCCTGGTCAAGACCGGCGCCGGGGGCAAGAAAGTGATCATGGATGGCGGTACAATCGTCGTGCCGCTGCTGCATGAGGTCAGCCCGGTCAACATGAAGACCCTGCGCCTTGAAGTGCAACGTAGTGGCGAGGCGGCCCTGATTACCCAGGACCGTATGCGGGTTGATGTCGGCGTGGAATTCTACGTCTCGGTCATGGCCACCGACGAAGGCATCGCGCGTGCCGCGCAAACGCTGGGCAGCCGCACATTCGATGTGGAATTGCTGCGCGAGATGATCGAAGGCAAGCTGATCGACGGCCTGCGTGCCGTGGCCGCACAGATGACCATGGACGGGCTGCATGAAAACCGCGCCGACTTTGTGCAGGAAGTGCAGAATGCGGTCTCTGAGGACCTGCTGAAGAACGGCTTGTCGCTGGAATCGGTCTCGCTGACCGCTCTCGATCAGACGCCGTTTGAGGCGCTGGATGAGAACAACGCCTTCAACGCCGTTGGTATGCGCAAACTGGCCGAGGTGATTGCCACCTCGAAGAAAGAGCGCGCCCAGATCGATGCCGAGGCCGAGGTTGAAGTGCGCCGTGCCGCGATGGAAGCGGAACGCCAGAAGCTGCTGATCGAACAGGACGAAGAACAGGCCCGCATCGCTCAGGTGGAAAAGGTCGAAACGCTGCGCGTGGCCCAAGAGGCCGAAATCGCCGCCCGGACCGAGGACTCGGTGCGCGAAACCGAGCGCGCCCGGATTGCCCGCGAAGAAGCGATCCGTTCGGCCGAGATCGAGCGTGAGCGCAAGATCCGTGATGCCGAGATCTCCAAGGAACGCGAACTGGAAGTGGCGGAACAAGAACGCCAGATCATCATCGCGCAAAAATCCGAAGAGGAAAGCCGCGCCCGCGCATCCGCCGATCTGGCCCGTGCCGAAGCGACCAAGGCGACCGAAGCGGTTGCAACCGCCCGTCAGGTGGCCGAGGCCGAGCGTGAAAAGCAGATCGTGCTGATCGAAGCGACCCGCGAGGCCGAGCGTCAGGCAACTGCGATCCGTCTGGCTGCCGAGGCTGCCAAGGATGCTGCCGCCGATCACGCCCAGGCCCGCCGCGAAGAGGCGCAGGCCGAGGCTGACGCGCTCAATATCCGCGCCGAGGCCAAGAAGAATGACATGCTGGCTGAAGCTGAAGGTAAACGCGCCATTGTCGAGGCCGAGAATGTGCTGTCGCCGGAACTGATCCGCATGAAGGTCGATATGGCCCGGATCGACACCATGCCCGAGATCATCACCCAGATGGTCAAGCCTGCCGAAAAGATCGACTCGATCAAAATCCATCAGGTCAGCGGCATTGGTGGGGCCGGGACGTCCGGCAGCACCGCCGCCAACGGCGACAAGCCGGTGGTGAACCAGGCGCTCGATTCCATTATGGGCATGGCGGTGCAGATGCCCGCGCTCAAGAAGCTGGGCGAGGAGCTGGGCCTGTCGATGGAAAACGGTGTCGGCGGTCTGGCCAACGGGGCGCTGGTCGCACCGGAAGAGGTGCAAGCGGCAGAGGCCGAAACAGAAACCGACGACCGCATCGAGCATTAAGCCGAAGAGCGAAACAGGGAAGGGGCCGGGTTTTCGGCCCCTTTTTCAATACCCGCCGGGTTTCTGACCAAAGAACACTTTCGTCACATCCTCGATCACGTCCCATGTCACCCGGCTGCCGTCGCGGATGAACAGGCTGTCACCCACCGACAGGTCCACGGTTTCACCGCTGCCATGATCGGTGATCCGGCAGCGCCCCGACAGCACCGTCATCAACTCGTCGCCCTGTTCGGTACACTCGAATGCGCCTGCTGTGCAGCGCCAGATTCCGAAACGGCTGGTATGGCCCGGCCCTCCCTGATCAATCCGCCCCGAAGTGCGGGGCGCGCCACGCCGGATGACATAGCCACTCTCAGGATTGTCGAAGGGCCAGTGCTCCAACACACCCACATCATCGCCCGGTCTGTATTTGCGCATGTGCCTGTCCCTTGCTGCCTTTCGGTTGAGCTTAGACGTTCCGGTCCGGCTTTGTCTGCTCCGGCGCGTCTGCCTCTTCCGTGCGTAATGCCTGATCGCGCTGCCTGCGGGTCAGCCGCCCGATGGTGAACGAGGTGCGCGGCGCATAGACATAGCGGGTGCGATCCTCGGGTGCGGGACGGCTGCGCATGCGATAGAGGCCGAACAGGATCAGAAACAGGTGCCCCACCGCGACAAAGGCAAACAATGCGCCGGGGCCATAAGCGCCGATCAGATTGGATGAGATATAGGGGCTGGCGATAGCCCCTAACGCATAGAAGAACATCAGCGCTGCGGACAGTTCGACCCGCTGCTCTGACGTGGCGAAGTCATTGGCATGGGCTGCCGAGATCGAGAAAATCGGGAAGGTGGTGAAACCGAAAAACGCCGCGCTCAGCATGATGCCAACGGTGCCGGTGCCGCTGGCGATCATGGTGATGCCGCAGCTCAGGATCGCCACGCCGGACAGCCAGATCAGCACCCAGCGGCGGTCATACTTGTCCGCCAGCCAGCCTATGGGGTACTGCGCCAGCGCGCCGCCCAGCACGAAGGTCGCCAGGAAAAAGGCGATCTGGTTGATGTCCAGCCCGACCTCTTGACCATAGACCGGTCCGATCATGCGGAACGAGGCAGAGCTGAGCGCGGCCACGATCACGCCTGCCACGGCCAGCGGCGAACAGTGCCAGGCCAATTTCGGGCGCAGGCGCGGCGCATCCGGCGTTTGCGGCTGGCTCGCCCGTGTCAGCATCAGCGGCAGGATCGAGGCGCAGCAGAGGATGGCGAGCAGGTTGTAGGAGATATAGGAGGCAGGCGGCAGCACCGCGATGATCAGCTGCGCGCCCAGCGAGGCGCTCAGATCGGCGATCCGGTAGGTGCCGGTGGCGCGGCCCCGGTTCTCATTGGTGACCTTGGCGTTCAGCCAGGCTTCGATCACGGTATAGCACCCTGCAACACAGGTGCCTGACGCGATCCGCAGTGCTGCCCAGATGCGCGGATCCTCTGTCAGCGTGTGCCCGATCAGCCCCATTGCGCCCAATGCGGTGCAGACCGCGAAGGCGCGCGAATGGCCGACGCTGCCCATCAGTCTGGGCGCCCACCAGCAACCCACGAAGAACCCGATGAAATGCGCTGACCCCAACATGCCGATTTCGGCTGTGGTGAAACCCAGCGTCAGACCCGAGATCGCATCCAGCGGTCCGACCCCACCGGTCGAGAGCTGCAGCAGGATGACGGACAGGAACAGGGAGGCAAACGAAATGATCAGGCGCATAATGCTCCAAGATGCCGGTTCGGCGCACCACTGCGCGCGGTTTCTCGACTTTGATAGGTCGGTTTTGGAGGTTTCGCCCGCTCAGGGCGCGCGTCGGATCAGCGCGTATATGTCCAGTACAATCGGATCAGGCACCAGATCGGGATAACCGGTTGCGCCAAAGGCCGACCGGCTGATCTGCCCGCGCAGTTGAATGCTCAACTCATCAAGGTCAGATGGCTCGCTGCCGGGTTTGCGATAGAGGAATGCTTCGAAGTCGACCGGTTTCGTGACCCCGCGCAGGGTCAGATCGCCGTGCAGCTTGGCACCATCGGAGAGCCGCCCGCTTGCGCCTAACGTCACTTGCTTCGAGACAAAGCGGATCGTCGGGTAGGCTTTGGCATCCAGGACCTCAGGGCTTTTCATGGCCTGGGCCGCAAAGAACAGGTTGGTGCGTGCGCCTGCGGCATCCACACTGACATCGACGCTGCTTGCGGCCAGATCGGCGGTGTCGATCTGAATGTCGGCGGATGTCACCGGCATGGTGCCGCGCTGGGCGTTCCCGCCCAGGGTAAAGATGAACCCAACCTTCGAGGCTGCCTTGTCCAGCAGATAGGGCTGTGGCTCGGCCCCCAGGGCGGGGGCGGCGAGCGAGACGGCGCCTGTGACAAGGAATGTGCGGCGGGATAGCGGTGTCATTTTGGCTCCTGAAGACCCCGGATGATCAAAGCCTAGCACCGTTTCCCGCAGATTCAGGCCATGGTCACCGCAATGTCAGCGCATGTGTGACGCCAAAGACTCAGGCCGCAAGCGGGCGCGGGCGGCTGCGGTGCAGCAGCGCCAGCAGGATCACCAGGTTCATCCCGTTCCAGACGATGCCGTTTATGAAGGCCGCCGTGTAACTGCCGCTGACGTCATAGATCCATCCCGACATCCAGCCACCCAACGCCATGCCGAAGATGGTCATCATCATCACAAAGCCCACCCGCGCACCGGCCTCGCGCGGGGGCATGTATTCGCGCACCACCAGCGCATAGCTGGGTACGATACCCCCTTGTGACAGCCCGAACAGCGCGCTGACCACATAAAGCGGGACCAGCCCGTCATAAGGCAGGAACAGGAACAGCGCGGTGCCCTGCAAGGCCGAGCCGATCAGCAGGGTTCGCAGGCCACCCAGTCTGTCTGCCACCATCCCCGAGATCACTCGGCTGACAACGCCGCCCAGCAGCATCAGCGACAACATCTCGGCACCCACTGCAGGTCCGTATCCCAGCCCCACGCAATAGGCCACGATGTGAACCTGCGGCATCGACATCGCCACACAGCACCCGATGCCCGCCAGCCCCAGCACGAATTGCAGCACACGGGGCGACATCCCGGCACTTTGGGCGTTGATCTTCGCCTCGGAGGCGGCGGAGGCCAGGTCTTCTTCGGGGACTTGCCGTCGCAAAAGCAGCGAGAGCGGGATGACTATGATCAACGTCACCAGTGCCAGCGCCAGATAGACCTGCTGCCAGCCGCTGTCGCGCAGCATGTCCGACAGCAGTGTGGGCCAGATCGCGCCGGACAGGTAGTTGCTGCTGGCCACCAGCGCCACCGCGATCCCGCGCCGCTTCACGAACCAGTGCGAGATATCGGCGATGAGCGGGCCAAACCCGACCGCCGTGCCGAATCCCAACCCCAGATGAACCAGCGACAAGATAGAAATCGATGGCGCGAGGCTGGCCAGCCCGTAACAGGCCGCACTCACACAGGCGGCCCCCATCAGCGCGCGCGTGACGCCCAGCCGATCCACCATCCGGCCCAGCAGCAGGTTACCAAAGGCAAAGCCGATCATGGTCAGAGTAAAGGGCAGCGAGGCATCCGCCCGGCTTGCGCCAAACTCCGCCTCGACCGCCGGCATGATGACGATCACCGCCCAGATGCCGACATTGGCCACCGTGCCGATCAGCATGGTGATCAGCAGACGGAACCAGGAATAGCGGCTGTCACGAATGGAGGCGGTCATGCGCGCACGCTAGAGCGCCATGCCGCACTTGACCAGCGCAGAAGAGGTGGGCGGCCTTATCGGGGACAGGGCCACCCGCCCGTGTTAGCCTCAGGTCAAGGCTTTGCGGAATGTCACCTTGTCGTCGCCCGGCGCCCAGAAATCCCTGATCCGTGCTTCCTCCTCATAGCCCCGCCTGGCATAGAATGCCCGTGTTCTGGCGAAGCTCTCAGTTCCTGAGGTATCCGCGATCAGGATACGCTGACCACGCGCGCGCAGAGTTTCTTCCAGATGCGTGACGATGGCCGCACCGCACCCCTTGCCTTGTGAGACGGGCAGGACCGCCAGGGCAAGCATGTTCCAGGTGCCGTCCGCGAGTTCCTCGGGCGCCGCATAACACAGGCCTACGGGCGTCTCGTCTTGCTCGCAGGTCAGCCAGAGGTCAGAGGGGTCAGCATCCGAAAAGAACCCTTCTATCATCTCGGGCAACATCTCGGGTGGAAACAACCCGGTCTCTTGCAGAACGCGTTGCAGGGAGGGGATATCTTCGGGTCGTGTTGGTCTGATTTTCATTGGTCATAAGTCTTTCCTGATGGCACCGCTGATCGGGCTTTGCCGATGCGGCGTGCAAGGCTGTCGCCTCGATCGCAATCATGTAGGGGAAACAGGAACCGCCCAGCTAAAAGTGTTTGCCGCAACGCGCGGCAGTCTGGTCGGCCCGGTTGTCCTGCTGGTCAGGACTTAGCGGTTTCCCGCAATCGTAGACATAAACGCTCCATCATCCGGTCGGGTGTCCGACCGTGGGCAAGCCTTATCAGCCCGGTCCTGTCCGGGTCAACGGGCGAGCCTCCAGGTGCCATCGGGCCAGAAGGCGTGAAAGGCGAAGGCGAACATCACGTCATGGGTCAGGTCTCGCCCGGAGGCATCCCGCACCCGCACCGTGCCCACATCGCGGCCCTGCGCGATCCGGGCCTTGTCCAGCGCCGAGGCCTGTCCGGCGCGCCAGATCAGCGTCACGCCGTTTTCGGTGATCTCGCCCTCGGCGCGCAGCCGTTCCAGCGTCCAGGCGCTGTCACCTACACGAACGACGCGGGCCAGCGGGTGGATGCCATGTGGCGGGTCCTCGCCGGAATACAGAAACGGGCGGGGCGAGCTGTCATAGCCGCGATAGGGGTTGCGGCCATAGTCGCGCCTGTGAGCGGGTTCATTCATCACCAGCCCGTCGGGATGCCGCGTGCGGAACTCCTCCCAGCTTTCCATCCAGGCGGGCAGGGCGGTGAGGGTGGTGCCGGTCAGCCTGCCGACAATTGCCTTGCCGATGGCCTGTTGCCACCAGCTTTCGGTCTCGCGATCATACATGACCATATCGGAATGGCGCAGCTTGCCCGAGACACCAAAGCTGAGCGTACCCGCCGCCGTGCGCCGGTCAAACGTCAGACCGGAATTGCACAAGGGACAATAGGTGACCGCAACCGGGATACCGCCAATGCTGTCATTCACGATCTCATGCCAGATCAGATAGCGGATCGGATAGGCGCGCGGGTCGGCCCCGTCGATCTCGACCGTGATCACTGGCTCGCGCGCGCCCAGACGGGTTTCATCCGAGGCGCGCAGGAAGGTGGGGTCGCTGATCGCCGGAATGCCGTCCTTGGGCGGGCCGCCCGATTGTATCTCGGCCCAGTCAGCCACGCTTGAGCGGCTGAAATCGGTCTCCGGCCATTCAGCGCGCCAGCGCTCGGGGTTGGCCAGCGCGGGGCCAGCGGCAAAAAGCACAAGGATCAAGATTAAGCTGCGCATTTCAGGACCCCTTCGGATGCCACATGATGATCCTGAGAAGGTGCGCCGCAAAGTCCCGGCACGGGGATGTGAACAAAGTTCAGCGCCAGCCGGTCCCGCTGTTTGGGGCACACATAAAGCCAGCTTAATATGCGCTCAAGCGCAGCATCAGATTGGACGCTCACCTTTTACGGCAGAGGTGAGGAGGACCAGAGGATGAATGTGCATATCCCTGACAAGAGCGACGAACAGGCGCAGAAACATGCGCTTTTCCAGCGGGTGTGGAGGGATGAGGCATTTGCGCGGGCACTCGAAGCCAACCCACGCGCTGCATTGGCCGAAAGTGGCTATGCGCTGTCAGCCGACGTGGATATCCGCGTCGTTCGCGACACCCGCAATGTGAAATACCTGCATATCCCGGTCGCGCCCGCCGAAGGGGAGGTAACGGAGGCCGATCTGATGGGCGTGCAGGGCGGTACATCACCTTTCTGCGTTACTGCGGTCGCCACGCTGACCATCATGATCGGTTCCATGACCTACAGCATCGCCAAGGATTAAAGCGGCGCGCCAACCGCAGCACGACCTCAGAGAAAGGAGCCAAGCATGGCACAGACAATCAACGAAATTCAGAAAGCCCGCTTTCTGGACAAGGTCTGGAATGACGACGCCTATCGCGCGCGCTTGCAGGAGGAACCGAAAGCCGCGCTGGCTGAATTTGGGGCTGATGTTCCAGATGACGTGAACATTGAATGCGTGATGGACACCGACAAGGTGAAGTACCTGCACATCCCTGCAGCACCGCCGCAGGGTGAAATCTCTGACAAGGATCTCGTGGACGCGCAGGGCGGAACGACAGTCGTTTGCGTCGCAACATCAATCTCCTTGGCTACTATTGCCAGCGTCAGTGTCACGACAAATCAGGCCTAGTGAGAGCGAAAAGAAACGCAGATAGGCCACGTGGCTGAGCAACTGTTCGTTCTTCCCGCGGCAAATCTGGCTACCTGAGCAGCTATCGAAGACGGAAAGGAGCCAAACCATGGCACCGACAAACAAGGAAATTCAGAAAGCCCGCTTTCTGGACAAAGTCTGGAGCGATGACGCCTATCGCGCGCGCTTGCAGGCAGACCCCAGGGCTGCGCTCGCTGAGATAGGTGGCACTGTTCCAGACGGTGTGAACCTCAGGTGCGTGATGGACACCGACAAGGTGAAATATCTGCACATCCCTGCGGCCCCGGCGGCCAGGGAAATCTCGGACCGTGATCTGATGGACGCCCAGGGAGGCACATCGCCGGTCTGTATCCTGTCGCTTGCCGGGCCTTATATTGCCTCGATGGTGACACTCTCGATCCATACAGAGAACCGATAACCAGGGGGGCGGCACCACGGCATGCAACCTCGATAGATTGCATGGCACTGCGTGTCGCGGCCCAGCCCCTATACCCAACACACAAAAAATCCGCGCAGGGATGTCCCCGCGCGGATCGAAGCTGTCCCGATCAGGGCGATTACTCGGTCACGGTGACCTTTTTCATCACGTCGGGCTGGCCTGTGACGGCACCGTTCGGACCATCGCCGCGCTTGATCGCGTCAACCACATCCATGCCGTCCGTCACCTTGCCCACGACTGTGTATTGACCGTTCAGGAACGGGCCCGGCTCGAACATGATGAAGAATTGCGAATTGGCGCTGTTGGGGTCCTGCGCGCGGGCCATGCCGACCACGCCGCGCTCATAGGGCAGGTCCGAGAACTCGGCCGGCAGATCGTCGCGGGTCGATCCGCCGGTGCCTGCCCGGCGCATGTCGCCGCCCATCTTGCCGAACTGCACGTCGCCGGTCTGCGCCATGAAGCCGTCGATCACCCGGTGGAACACCACGCCGTCATACTGGCCGTCCTTGGCCAGGGCCGCGATCTGTTCCACATGTTTGGGCGCCACATCATCCAGCAGATCGATGGTGATGGTGCCATTGGCGCCTTCGCCCTCGACCTCGATTTCCAGGCCTGTGGCCAGCGCGGGGCTGGCCATCAGGGCAAACATCGCGGCCAGCTTACGCATCTGCGGCCACCTTGACGCTGATCATGCGGTCGGGGCTTGCGGGCGGCTCGCCACGCACGATGGCATCGACATGTTCCATCCCGTCGATCACGCGGCCATAGACGGTGTATTGACCGTTGAGGAAATGGTTGTCGCTGAAGTTGATGAAAAACTGCGAATTGGCCGAATCCGGGTTTTGCGACCGCGCCGCGCCCAGGGTGCCACGATCATGGGGCAGCTTGGAAAATTCTGCAGGCAGATTGGGCAGCGAAGATCCGCCGGTTCCTGCGCGACCCACGTTGAACCCGTCTTCCATGTCGCCATGTTCCACATCGCCCGTCTGGGCCATGAAGCCGTCGATGACCCGGTGGAAGGCCACGTTGTCATATTCGCCACCGCGGGCCAGTTCCTTCATCCGTGCGCTGTGCTGGGGCGCCACATCAGGCAACAATTCGATGATCACATTGCCGTCTTTCAGCTCGATGATGATCGTGTTCTCCGGGTCCTTGATCTCGGCCATCTGGCCCTCCTGTTCTTGGATATGGACGCATACCTAAGCGCGAGCCGCGCGAAAGCCAAGTCGTGCATTGACCTGACGGCGGTTTCCGGGAAAACAAGCCCTGACCATTGGCCAATTATCGCGGAGACCGGGAATGACTTGGAAAACACTGGACGACATGGACCTGTCGGGCAAACGCGTACTTGTTCGTGTCGACATCAACGTTCCGGTCGAAGACGGGCAGGTCACTGACGACACCCGCATCCGCCGCATCGCGCCCACGGTTGCCGACATTCTGAAGGCGGGCGGAACGCCGATCCTGCTGGCGCATTTCGGACGCCCCAAAGGCAAGGTGGTCCCCGAGATGTCGCTGCGCCCGCTGGTACCAGCGCTCGAGGCTGCCTTTGGTGCGCCGGTCACCTTCTGCGCCGATTGCCGGGGCCCGGCGGCGCAGGCAGCGGTGGAGAGCCTGGCCCAAGGCAGCGTGCTGCTGCTGGAAAACACGCGTTTCCATCCCGGCGAGGAAAAGAACGACCCCGAGCTTGCCGCCGGAATGGCCGCGCTGGGCGATATTTATTGCAACGATGCGTTTTCCGCCGCCCATCGCGCCCATGCCTCGACCGAGGCGCTGGCGCGGCTGCTGCCCGCCTGCGCCGGGCGCTTGATGCAGGCCGAACTGGAGGCGCTGGAAAGCGCGCTGGGCAAGCCGCAGCGCCCGGTGGTGGCGGTTGTCGGCGGGGCCAAGGTGTCAACCAAGCTGGAACTGCTGGGCAATCTGGTGGCCAAGGTTGATCACCTCGTCATTGGCGGGGGCATGGCGAATACCTTTCTCGCCGCGCAAGGCATTTCAGTGGGAAAATCGCTCTGCGAGCACGACATGACCGGCACCGCCACCGAGATTCTGGCCAAAGTCGCGGAGGCCGGTTGCGCGATCCTGCTGCCCAGCGATGTGGTGGTGGCGCGCGAATTCAGGGCGGGCGCCGAAAACGAAACCGTCGCGGCGGATGCCTGCCCCGAAGATGCGATGATCCTCGATGCCGGGCCCGAGACCGTGGCCCGCGTGTCAGAGGTACTGGCAGGTGCGAAGACGCTGATCTGGAACGGCCCGATGGGCGCCTTCGAGATCGAACCGTTTGATACCGCAACAAATGCAGCGGCGCGCAAGGCGGCAGAGCTGACCCGCGCCGGATCGCTCATTTCGGTTGCCGGGGGCGGTGACACGGTTGCGGCCCTGAACAAGGCGGGCGCAGCAGCGGATTTCACCTATATCTCGACTGCGGGCGGGGCGTTTCTGGAATGGATGGAGGGCAAAGCACTGCCCGGCGTTGCCGTCCTGTCTGGGGGGTAACGCCGGGCTGCACGCTCAGAGCCTCTCGGGACCGGATAACCGGGAAGTGACACCCAAAGGCATCGAGCGGCGGAAGGGCGAAGGCTGGATGGTCCGTGAGTGTACCTCCGCCCGGAGTGCTCCTCCCATCTAGTCACGCACAGAGCGGCATATCAATATGCTGGATGCGCTTTCCTTGGATTTGTGCCTCTTTGGAACGGGCGCAGGGGGTTCCGCCATCGGGCCCGTCTTCGTCATCGCTCAGGATCGCGTCGCGCATATCGTCAAGGTCGCTGCTGTGCAGAATGCGGACGCTCTTGTTCACATCAATAAATCCGAACATGTCCTCTCCTATGCTTCAGGCGGGTTTGCCGAGTTTGCCGGGCATCGGCATTGAATCGAGCATGCGCAGCAAGCCTTCGTGGCGAGCGAGTTCGTCTTTTATCATCAAACGCCGACGCTTCAGTTTCCGGAGTTGATCGCTGCAGGGCAGGGGGCGTTTGAGTTCCGTGGCAATACGCGCCTTCAGGTCGTGATGCCGACTCTTGAGCTCGGCCATGCGGACTCTGAGAGAAGGGGCTTTGACGCGTGGGGATTTATTCATGTGGGTCCTCCTGTTGGCAAACGGGCCGGTGGCTTTCCCCGGCCTTCCCGTTCGATATGGGGTGGACGAACCTCGAAAGAAGGCAATGGTATGACTAAGTAGAATAGGAAAAACCAATATCATGGAGCAGAGCGGCTCATGCCCAACGACATCACCTTGCGCCAGATCCGCTATTTCGCCGCGCTTGCGACCGCCGGCCAGTACCGGCGCGCGGCCCGGCAACTGGGCATCAGCCAGCCCTCGCTAAGCCTGCAGATCGGCGCATTGGAAGAGACGCTTGGCGTGCGGTTGCTTGAGCGTCGGCGCAGCGGGTTGATCCTGACGCCCGAGGGGCGTGACATCGCCGATCTGGCAACCCGCGTGCTGCGCGAGGTGGCGCAGATCGAGGATTATGCCAGCCCGCTGCAGACCAGCCTCAGCGGCACGTTGCGGCTGGGCTCGACGCCCACCATCGGCCCCTACCTGTTGCCACGCGTGCTGCGGCGGCTGCACGCGGCCTATCCGGAGTTGAAGCTGGTCATCCGCGACGGCGCGCTGCGCGACCTGACCGAGGATCTGGTCGCGGGGCGCCACGATATCATCCTGACGCAATTGCCGGTGCATAGTGACGAGGTCCAGATGCAGTCGCTGTTTCGCGAGCCTTTGCTGATGGCGGTGGGTCACTCGCATCCGCTGGCTGGCCGCCACAAGCTCAGGCGGGCGGATCTGGCCGGGCAGGCCATGCTCAGCCTCAGCCCGGCCTACGCGCTACATCGCCAGATCGCGGATCTGTGCGAGACCACCGGCGCCACCTTGGTGGAGGACTTCGAAGGTACCAGTCTGGATGCGCTGCGCCAGATGGTTTCGCTGGATATGGGGGTTACCCTGTTGCCCTCGCTTTATGTCGAGTCCGAGGTGCGGCAGCGCGACGGAGACGTCTCGGTCCTGCGCATGCAGCCCGACCTGCATCGCACCGTCGGACTGGCATGGCGCAAGAACAGCGGCAATCCACGCGCCTTTCACCTGTTCCGCGATGTGATCCAGCAGGTCGTCGCCGAGGACTATCCGCACGCGGTTACGGCGCTGAGCTAAATCCGGCCGGATTTGATTTCCGGGCTGGTGCTGTCTAAAGTCGAGATGCCTATCCATGTGCGGCTAGGGTTCCGCTGCTTTGCAGGTCTGGACCGAGCGCCGTAATGAGCCCGTGTACGGGCGGACACCCAAAAGACGAAAAAGCCAGGGGGGATGGACGGGCGTGCTTTTGCACGTCTTGTCGAAACCGTCTTTGAGGTGATCCATGTCCATCCTTGGCTTTGCGCTGGTCCTGTCAGCCGCTTTTTGTCACGCCACCTGGAATTTCTTTGTCAAACGTTTGAATGCTGGGGCGGAACTGGTCTGGCTGTTCTCGGTCGCTGCCGCCGTGATCTATTTCCCCCTTACGCTTTATGTCCTGTCCGGCATCGACGGGTTCAATCGCATGCAGATCCTGTTCCTCGTGGGCAGCGCGTTGATTCATCTGGGATATTTTCTGCTGCTGCAAACCGGGTACCGGCATGGCGCCCTGTCGCTGGTCTATCCCACTGCGCGATCCACCGGGCCGTTACTGGCCAGTTGTTTTGCCGTTTTGTTTCTGGGCGAGGTGGCGACGGCGCAGACCGTGCTGGGCGGGGTCACCATCATCTTCGGTGTTCTGATGCTGACCGGCGGGTTCGGGCGCGGTGGGGACAAAGCGCTTGTCTCTGTCGGCTTTGGTGTCGGGGCCGGTCTGCTGATCGGCAGCTACACCGCTTGGGATGCCTATGCGGTCTCGGTATTGCTGGTCCCGCCCTTGCTGCTGGATTACGCCTCAAGCATTGCCAGAATTGTACTGCTGGCGCCGGTGGCCCTGCGGCGCAGACAGGCGGTGGCGCGGCTCTGGTCCGCGCATCGGATCGAGGTTCTGGCGATCGCGGTGTTCAGCCCGCTGGCCTATATCCTTGTCCTTGTCGCGCTGACCTTCACACCGGTGATCTATGTCGCGCCCCTGCGCGAGGTCAGCGTCTTGCTGACGGTTCTGATGGGCAGCCTTCTGTTGGGGGAGGGCCATCTGAGAACGCGGCTGTTCTGGTCCTGTGTCATCCTTTGCGGTGTCGTCCTGTTGGCGCTGGGCTGAGATGGGGCTTGCCGTGCCGGTCTGGACAGTTAGGTTCTGCCGGAGTGTTTTTGGAATTGGGGACAGGTTATGAAACAGAATCCGCTAGGCCGGACAGGCATTCAGGTCTCGGAACTGTGTCTGGGAACGATGACATTCGGCACCCAGACCTCTGAGGCCGAAGCTCACGCGCAGATGGATGTTGCGCTGGGCGCTGGCATCAACTTTGTCGACACCGCCGAGATGTATCCGGTGAACCCGGTCTCAAAAGAGACGATCGGGCGGACCGAGGAAATCCTGGGCACCTGGAACGCGGCCAACCCGGCGCGACGGGCCGATTATGTTCTGGCCACCAAGCATTCGGGCGCAGGGCTGGGCCATGTGCGCGAGGGCGCACCGATCTCGTCGCAGACCATTGCCGCCACGATCGAAGGCTCGCTGCGGCGCTTGCAGACCGATTATATCGACCTCTACCAGTTCCACTGGCCAAATCGCGGCAGCTACATGTTCCGGCAGAACTGGCATTATGACCCGTCCGGCAATGCCCATCCCGAGGTGATTGCCGATATGGAGGATTGCCTCGGCGCGCTCCAGCGTGAGGTGGACAAGGGCAATATCCGCGCCTTTGGTCTGAGCAACGAAAGCGCCTGGGGCACCGCGCAATGGCTGCGCTTGTCCGAACAGGGGCTGGGGCCGCGGGTGGCCTCGATCCAGAACGAATACTCGCTGCTCTGCCGGCTATATGACACCGATCTGGCCGAGTTGAGCGTGCTGGAGGATGTCGGGCTGATGGCCTTTTCGCCGCTGGGCACCGGGTTGCTGACCGGCAAATACCAGAACGGGGCGGTGCCCGAAGGCTCGCGCCGGTCGATATCACCGGGGCTGGGCGGGCGGCACTCCGATCGGGTCTATGATGCGGTGGATGCCTATCTGGCGATTGCTGCGGAACATGGCCTTGACCCTGTGCACATGGCGCTGGCCTGGTGCAAGACGCGGCCCTTCATGATGTCGGCGATCTTTGGCGCGACCACCATGGCGCAGCTTGAGCATGTGCTGGCCGGTGCCGATCTGGCGCTGTCGGACGAGCTTGTTCGAGCCTTGAATGAAGCGCATCGGTCTCATCCGATGCCGTATTGAGAGGCCGGGAAGGCCCGCCATCCTTCGAGCGATTCCTTTGGACCGGATGAAGCAGGCGGGTCTATTCGGCGGCTGTCGCGCGGCTTTGGCGCAGGTCGCGGGCAGACAATCCGTGCGCGGTGCGGAAAGCGCGGGCGAAGCTGGATTGTGAGGAGAAACCGGTGGCCAGCGCCACCTCCAGCAGCGGCAGATCGGTGTCGGTGACAAGCCGCCGCGCCTCGGCCAGGCGCAAATGCAGATAGTGATCCTGCGGCGTGGTGTTCAGGCGCAGGCGGAATTGCTGTTGCAGGCTGCGCGGCGAGGTGCCGAGCTGCCTGGCGATCTCGGCCAGGGGCAGCGGGTCGTCCAGCGCCGCCTCCATCAGCGCATGCGTCTTTGCGGTCAGCGCGTTGTGCTTGATGGTGGCGATGCGTGTCTGCGGGCGGCTTTGCGGTTGCGGCCCGTCATGCAGGAAGAGGCCCGCCACGCGAGAGGCAAAGCCCGCGCCGTGGCGGGCGGCGATGATATGCAACATCATCTCGATTGCGGGCACAGCGCCGCCGCTGGTCAGGCGCTGATCCGAGATCACGAAGCGGTCGGGGCGGACATCGACCTCGGGGAAGCGACTGGCGAAATTCTCAAGATCTTCCCAATGGGTGGTGGCCGCGTGTCCGTCCAGCAACCCGGCCTCGGCCAGCAGCCAGGGTCCACCATCGATCCCGGCCAGCGCGGCCCCGCCATGTGCGATCCGGCGCAGGCCGGCCAGCAGGCTGGGCGTGGCATGGCGGGCCAGATGGAACCCGGCCACCACGATCAGCAAATCGCAACCTTCAAACCGCGCCAGCGGAATACCCGGCACCTGCAGGGCGCTGGTCAGTTCCGCAGGCTCTGGCGTAGCGGTCACATAATCCCAGTCGAAAGCCGGGCGGTCGGCCAGCCGGTTGGCGGCGCGCATCGGATCGACCGCAGCGGCAAAGCTGAGCGTGTTGCATTCGTCCAGCACCAGCACACCCGTTTTCAGGGCGCGATGTTCGGGTTGGAGGATGTTTTTTGCGGGTTTCATCAAGTTCGATTCGCATAGTGACAAGTGGCTTTGGACAGGCTGCGCCAGAGTTGGATGCGAAATCAAATCGGAATCCGGGGAGAAGTCTGGGGATATGACCCGGGCCAACCCGGTAAAACCTGTGGAAAACGCAAAATGCCTCTGACCATGAACCGAGACGTCTTTATCACCTGCGCCGTGACCGGCTCGGGCAGCACCCAGGATCGCAGCCCGCATGTGCCGCGCTCGCCTGCCCAGATCGCCGAGAGCGCCATTGCCGCTGCCAAGGCTGGCGCCGCCGTGGTGCATTGCCATGTGCGTGACCCCGAGCGCGGTGTGCCGTCGCGCGATCTGGCGCTCTATCGCGAGGTGACCGACCGCATCCGTGACGCCGATGTCGACGTGGTGCTGAACCTCACCGCCGGGATGGGCGGCGACATGGTTTTCGGCGGGGTCGAGAGCCCGCTGCCCACGGTTGCAGGTACCGACATGGTGGGTGCGAGCGAGCGCGTCGCCCATGTGGCCGAATGCCTGCCCGAGATCTGCACGCTGGATTGCGGCACCATGAACTTTGCCGAGGCCGATTACGTGATGACCAACACGCCCGGTATGTTGCAGGCGATGGGGCGGATGATGACCGATCTGGGCGTGAAGCCCGAGATCGAGGCGTTTGATACCGGTCATCTGTGGTATGCTAAGCAGCTGGTCAAGGATGGGGTGCTGGAACCCAACGCGCTGGTGCAGCTGTGTATGGGGGTGCCCTGGGGCGCGCCGGATGATCTGAACACGTTCATGGCGATGGTGAACAACGTGCCCGAAGGCTGGACCTTCAGCGCCTTTGCGCTGGGGCGCAATCAGATGGCCTATGTAGCCGCTGCTGTTTTGGCGGGCGGCAATGTGCGGGTTGGGCTTGAAGACAATCTATGGCTTGGCAAGGGCGAGCTGGCGCAGAACTGGCAATTGGTCGAGCGGGCGGGCAGCATCATCGAAAACATGGGCGCGCGCGTGATCACTCCAGCGGAGGTGCGCGAGAAGCTGGGTCTGGTGAAGCAGGCCCCGGTGGCGGCCTAGATCGCGAATTGACAAGAAACTCGAATAAGGGCAGTCGCATGATTTATGCTTACTCTTCTAATTGTGTCTTTTCTCGGTTCCGCAATGCTCTCATTGACTGCTTTTCTGCAGTCCGAGGCGGAATGGTGGAAAGGGTTGGTGGCGACGGTCGCGCTATTGGCATTTGGGGTCGTTGTATTGTTCGCCATGGTTCCGGAGCAACCGAACGAACAGCCTGGCCCGGCCCTGTTTCTGTTTGTCGGCGCATGGCTGTGCGCTGCCCTTGTCGGAGGCGGTTGGATTCTTGGTTTGCTGCTGCAGCGCCGACTATCGCCCGGCGAGATTGCCAAGGTGACTTTTTTGGGCGGCTGGGTGTTGAGCTTTTGCCTGCTGACCTTCAACGCATTCACCTGAATAGGGTAGTCCAATGACCGATACCGCCACGATCGTTGGCGGCGGTGTTATTGGCGGCGGCTGGGCGGCGCGGTTCCTGCTCAATGGTTGGGATGTGCGGGTGTTCGACCCCGATCCCGAAGCCGAACGCAAGATCGGCGAGGTGCTGGATAATGCCCGGCGTTCATTGCCCGGGCTCAGCGATGTGCCGCTGCCACCCGAAGGACAGTTGAGCTTTCATGACGATCTGGGTGCAGCCGTGCAGGGGGCCGTCTGGATACAGGAAAGCGTGCCCGAGCGGCTGGAGTTGAAACTGCGTGTTTACAGGCAGTTGCAGGATGTTTGTGATCCTGCCGCCATCATTGGGTCTTCGACCAGCGGTTTCAAACCTTCGGAGTTGCAAGAGGGCGCGCTGCGCCCCGAACAGATCGTGGTCACGCATCCGTTCAACCCGGTCTATCTGCTGCCGCTCATCGAATTGGTGACCTCTCCGGCGAATGATCCAGGCCATATTGAACGCGCCAAGAACATCCTCACCGGCTTGGGCCTCTACCCGCTGCATGTGAAAAAAGAGATCGACGCGCATATTGCCGACCGCTTTCTGGAGGCCGTCTGGCGCGAGGCACTCTGGCTGGTCAAGGACGGGATCGCCACCACCCATGAGATCGACGAGGCCATCCGTATGGGCTTTGGCATCCGCTGGGCGCAGATGGGTCTGTTCGAGACCTATCGCGTGGCCGGTGGTGAGGCCGGGATGCGGCATTTCATGGCGCAGTTCGGCCCGGCTCTGGAATGGCCCTGGACCAAACTGATGGATGTGCCCGAGTTCACCGATGAGTTGGTCGATCTGATCGCCGAACAATCCGACGCGCAGTCGGGTCATCACGAGATTCGCCATCTGGAACGCATCCGCGACAACAATCTTGTGGGCATGATGCGCGCGCTCAAGCATCAGAACTGGGGCGCGGGTGAGGTGCTGAACCGACATGACCAGCGGATCAAATCGGCGATGTCCGCTCATGTCGATGAGATTGAAGATCCGTCGCAGCCGATCCTGACGCTGTCGCGCGCGGTGCCGCTGGACTGGACCGACTATAACGGCCACATGACCGAGTCGAGATACCTCGACGCCTTTGCCAATGCCACCGACCGGTTCATGGAACTGATCGGCTGTGACGCGGATTACATCGCTTCGGGCGGTAGCTATTTTACCGCCGAAACTCACATAAGGCATCTCGACGAGACCCGTGCGGGTGCCAGGATCGAGATCCGCACGCAGATGTTGCTGGGGCAGGGCAAGAAACTGCATCTGTTCCACCGGATGTATGAGGGCGACACCCTGCTGGCCACGGGCGAAAGCTTCCTGCTGCATGTCGATCTTGAGACACGGCGGCCCTGCGCGCCATCCGCCGCGATCGAGGCGGCGATGGCCAAGGTCGCGCAGGCGCAGGCGGATCTGCCCTATCCAGAAGGGGCAGGCAGCGCGATCCGGAAGCCGGGATGAGCCAGCGGGTTCTGATCACCGCTGGTGCCTCGGGCGTCGGGCGCGCTGTGGCCGACGCTTTTGCGGCGGCGGGCGCGCAGGTCTGGGTTGCGGATCTGGATAGCAAGGCACTGGGAGAGTGCCCGTCGGACTGGCAGACAACCCGGCTCGATGTGTCGGATGAGGCTGCAATTGCCGCGATGTTCGATGACATCGCCGCGCATTGGGGTGGTCTGGACGTGCTCTGCGCCAATGCCGGGATTGCCGGGCCAACCGCCCTGGTCGAGGATGTGGCGCTTGAGGAGTGGCGCGCCTGCCTGGCGGTCAATCTGGACGGTGTCTTCCTCTGCTCCAAATACGCGGCGCCCATGATGAAGGCGCAAGGGTCGGGTGTCATGCTGCTGACCGCCTCGACGGCCGGGCAATATGGCTACCCAAGGCGGGCACCTTATGCGGCGTCGAAATGGGCGGTTGTGGGCTTGGGCAAAACACTGGCGATGGAGCTTGGCCCCCACGGCATCCGTGCCAACGTGATCTGTCCCGGCGCGGTGGAAGGCCCGCGCATGGAGCAGGTGCTTGCCCGTGAAGCGCAGGCCAAGGGCATGACCCGCGATCGGGTTTATCAGGGCTATGCCTCGGGCACCTCGATGGGCCGGTTCATTGAGGGGCGCGACATCGCCGACATGGCGGTCTTTCTGGCCTCGGATGCGGCACGTATGGTCTCCGGTCAGGTGATCGCTGTTGACGGGCATACGGTGAACCCCGACCCGCAGGTCTAGGCGATCCTCATGTCGAAAAACAATCTGCGCGATGTCGGTCTCAGGCCGAACTGGCAGCCGTTCAAATACCTTTTGCCTGATCAATTTTGATTGACGAGGAGGTTGAAACCATTGCCCGGGATCGCGCGCGGGCCTAGTAGTTAACAAGAGCACTTTCCGGTCCCCTGATTTCCAAGTGGTCGAAACGTCCCTTGCTTCCAAGGTCAGGAAACCCATGCCAGAATTTGCAGTTTATCCCAGTCTGAAAAACAAAACGGTCATCGTTTCTGGCGGTGCCCAAGGCATCGGCGCCGAAATCGTCTCGGCATTTGCCGCACAAGGCGCTCGGGTCGGTTTCCTCGATCTCGACGAAACCAATAGCGCCGCATTGGCGAAGCGCGCCGAAGGTGTCGAGTACGAAATCTGTGACCTCCGCGATATCGCTGCGATGCAATCGGCCCTTGAGAAACTGACCGAGCGTCTCGGTTCTGCTCATGTGCTGGTCAACAATGCCGCCCGCGACGATCGCCATGTCTGGCAGGATGTGACACCAGAATATTGGGACGAACGCCAAGCCACCAACATCCGCCATATGTTCTTCGCGATCCAGTCCGTCGCACCCGGAATGATCGCAAATGGAGGTGGCTCGATCATCAATATGGGGTCGAATTCATGGTGGGAGGCGGGGGGCGGCTTTCCGGCCTACACAACGGCCAAGGCCGCCGTCCATGGGCTGACCCGCACGATGGCACGGGATCTTGGCGACCACCGCATTCGCGTGAACACCGTGGTCCCGGGTTGGATCATGACAGAACGCCAGAAGGAGCTGTGGGCAACACCCGAAGGGCTTGAAGCGCATCGCAAACGCCAGTGCCTTCCCGATTTGATCGATCCTGTCTATGTCGCGCGGATGGTGCTGTTCCTTGCCTCGGACGACGCGGCGATGTGCACGGCCAACAATTACATGGTCGAAGCTGGGTCTATCTGAAGCAGTTTGCTTGACGCTTGCTGCGCGGAATTAGCCGCATTTCGGACGACGCGAAACCTTATGTGAGGGCCGGTTTCATATCACATTTTTATGCCCTTCTGGAGCGCGCGCAGGTGATCCGGGAACTGGCGGGCGGTGAGTTCGGCTTCGCGGATCAAGGTGTCGAAATGGGTGGTGAAGGTCTCGATCCGGTCACGGTCGCGGAAGGCGAGATAATGTCCGCCAGCATAGAACACACAAAGCAGCGGGCCGAAGATGGTGATCGGGGCTGAATAAAGCCGCTTGGCGTCGAACAGGTAAAGACGCAGGCGCGGGTAGAGTTGTTCGCATAGCTCCAGAAAGCGGTCGATCTGCTGGTGTCGGATGTCTGCGGGCAGGCCTTCGTAATAGCCGGTGGCGCTGGCGAAGCTGTCCAACTCATAGAGCGGCAGCGCGATCTCATAATCCGATTGGGCGCGGCGCATGAAACTCAGCCGGTCCTCGGAGGCCCCGATGGCCTGATCGGCGGTCCGGCCCAGATGCGGGGCATATTCCCATTCCAGCAGCGCGCGCGTTTTCAGCATGTCGGGCAGGGCGGCGGGCACATGGCGGATCTTGTACCCCGCAGTTTCCTGATGCCATTGGAAGATGCGCTCATCCACCAACGCGCGCGGCGCTTCGGTCAGGCTAAGCGCACCGGCCAGCAACTCGGCCGCGCTTTCGGGCCGTTCCGAGAGGCTCAGCAGCCAATCCGAGGACACCCCGAGTGCGGTGGCGCAGGCCCCCACCACATGTGCGTTGGGCAGGCGCGCGCCCTCATCGGTGAGCAGTTGCGAGATTGTCGAGCGATCAACGCCAATCCACCGGGATAGCGCGCTTTGACTGACGTGGCGTTCCTCCATCGCCCGGGCCAGACGGCGCCTGAACTGGGCAGCGCGGTCGCGTTTGTCGATTTTATCAACCATATGGTGATAAATATCACGCTCGCAGATAAATGTTAATCATATTCAGAATTCTCCACGCCGCGCCCAACCTGTAGCCTTTCTGCACAAAACAAGAAATTGGGTACGGAGAACGGAATGGAGACGCGACAGCGATCTGTTGTGAAGGCGTTGGTGTGGAACCTGATGGGTTTGGCCATGATGACCCTGGTAGGTTTGGTCGCCACCGGGTCGGCAGCTGTGGGTGGCACATTGGCCCTTGTGAACACAGCGATTGGGCTGACCATGTATATCCTTTACGAACGGGTCTGGGCCGGTATCCGGTGGGGTCGCAATGTCTGACCCGCGTGCGGCCACGAAGCCTGAATGGGGCACGTTTGGCCTGATCGTGATCTGTTATCTGCTTTGGGTGGCGGCGGTTTTCTGGCTCTCGGCCTGGTCACCGGTGCTGGCCATCCTCGCGGCGGGCGTTCTGGTGGCGTTCCACGCTTCGCTGACCCATGAAGTGCTGCACGGCCATCCGTTTCGCAGGCAGGCACTCAACGAGGCGCTGATGGCGCTGCCACTGAACCTGTGCATCCCCTATAACCGCTTTCGCGACCTGCATCTGGCCCATCACCGCGACGCCAATCTGACCGATCCCTATGACGACCCGGAATCGAACTATCTGGACCCGTCTAGGTGGGTGACGCTGCCTGCTTGGCTGAAGGTTCTGTACGGGGTCAATAACACGCTGCTGGGGCGGATGCTGGTTGGTCCCGCTCTTGGGCAGGCCGTGTTTCTTGCCGATGAATGGCGCGCTGCGCTGCGAGGCGATGGCGCGATCTGGCGTGCATGGGCGCAGCATCTGCCGGGGGTCGCACTCGTCCTGTGGTTGGTGGTGCTGTCGCCGATGCCGGTCTGGGCCTACCTGATCTCGGCCTATATGGGGCTGTCGCTGCTCAAGATCCGCACCTTTCTGGAACACCGCGCCCATGAAAAGGCGCGGGGCCGCACGGTGATCATCGAGGATCGGGGCCCGCTCGCCCTGCTGTTTCTCAACAACAACCTGCATGTGGTGCATCACATGAACCCCAAGGCCGCGTGGTATCAATTACCCGCGCTGTACCAAGAGGCACGCGACCGGTATCAGGCCAGTAACGAGGCCTATGTCTATCGCTCCTATGGCGATATCTTTCGCCGTTATTTCCTGCGGGCCAAGGACCCGGTGCCGCATCCGCTCTGGCCGAAGGGCTGATTTCACGCCATACGGGTCGGCATGAGCCTTTGGATTCCCGTCACAATCGTGGCCGCGCTGTTTCAGACCGTGCGCTTCATGCTGCAGAAAACCCTGAGCACCGTGCGGCTGACGCCTGCCGGGGCGACATTTGCGCGCTTTGCCTATTCCGCGCCGCTGGTGGTGCTGGGCCTTGTGACCTATCTGGCGATCACCGACACGCCGTTGCCGGCGCTTTCGGCGCGGTTCTGGATGTTTGCCGCCATTGGCGGTACGGCGCAAATCCTGGCCACGATCTGTGTCGTGGCGCTGTTCAAACAGCGCAACTTTGCGGTTGGCATCACCTTTAAGAAGACCGAAGTAATCCAGACCGCGCTGGTTGGGCTGATCATCCTGGGTGACAGCGTGTCCGCGGGCGGGTTTGCGGCCATTCTGTTGGGGCTTGCGGCAGTGTTCCTGTTGTCAAAAACGCCCGGTGGCGACGGGCCCTGGTGGCGACATCTGAGCAACCGCGCCTCGGTGCTGGGCTTGGGCTCGGGTATCCTGTTCGCCTTTTCGGCGGTCAGTTATCGCGGCGCCTCGCTGGATCTGGGCGATCTCGATCCGGCCTTTCGTGCGGGTGTCACGCTGGCGGCGGTTACCAGCCTGCAGATGATCGGCATGGCGCTGTGGCTGGCCTGGCGGGACCGGGCCGAGTTGCGGGCGGTCTGGGAGACGCGCCGGACCGGAGTTTTTGTCGGGCTCACCAGCATGGGCGGGTCGTTTTGCTGGTTTCTGGCCTTCACCCTGCAGAACGCGGCTTATGTGAAGGCGTTGGGCCAGGTCGAACTGGCCTTCAGTATCCTTGCCTCGACGCTGTTCTTTCGCGAACGCATCAGCCGCCGCGAGATCGCCGGGATCGGCATTCTCGCGCTGTCTATACTTGTTCTGGTTCTGGCAATTTAGGTGACGCTCAGGCCACCGATTGGTCGCGCCGTTCCGCAAAGCTCAATGCGATGAAGCTGGGCATGTGGTCGCCCATGCCGACAACCTTGTCACGCCCCTTGTGATCGCGGCTGCGGCTGCGGCTTTTGCCATCACCGGATCTCTTACTTCTGGCGTCAGAGCTGCGCTCCTTGCTGCGCGACTCGCTCTCCGCGACCTTTTCTGTTTCGGGCTTGGCCGTTTCTTCCTTGGCATTCGGGGCCTCGGTTTTCAGGGGGCTCTCGATACGCGGAATGTCCTTTTGGACCAGCTTTTCGATGGCACCCAGATTCTTTTCGTCGCGCGGGATGCAGATCATCATCGCCTTGCCGTCGCGGCCCGCGCGGCCGGTCCGGCCGATCCGGTGCACGTAGTCCTCGGGGTGGCCGGGCACGTCGAAATTGAACACATGGCTGACGCTGGGCACATCCAGCCCGCGGGCCGCCACGTCGGAGGCCACCAGAATCCGCAAGGACCCATCGCGGAAGCCGTCCAGTGTTTTGGTCCGCTGGCTCTGATCCAGATCGCCATGGATGGGCGCCGCATCATAGCCGTATTTCTTGAGCGATTTTGCGACGATATCCACATCCGTCTTGCGGTTGCAGAAGATGATCGCGTTGGTGCATTTCTCGCCCTCGGCATCGATCAAGGCGCGCAGCAGCTTGCGTTTTTCGCTGGCCTCGCGGTCGCGGCGCGAGCCTTTGAACATCACCACGCCCTGTTCGATATTCTCCGAGGCGGTGGCCTGTCGCGCCACCTCGATCCGCGCGGGCGCGCTGAGGAAGGTGTTGGTGATCCGCTCGATCTCGGGCGCCATGGTGGCCGAGAAGAACAGTGTCTGACGGGTGAAGGGCGTCAGCGAGAAGATGCGTTCGATATCGGGAATGAACCCCATGTCGAGCATCCGGTCGGCCTCGTCCACCACCATGATCTGCACGCCGGTCAGCAGCAGCTTGCCGCGCTCGAAATGGTCCAGCAGACGGCCCGGCGTGGCGATCAGCACATCAACGCCCCGGTCGATCAGGGCATCCTGCTCCTTGAACGAGACACCGCCGATCAGCAGCGCCTTGGTCAGTTTGACATGCTTGGCATAGGTGTCGAAGTTCTCGGCCACCTGTGCGGCCAGTTCCCGCGTGGGGCAGAGCACCAGGGAACGCGGCATCCGCGCCCGTGCGCGTCCGCGCGCCAGCAGCGTGATCATCGGCAGCGTGAAGCTGGCGGTCTTGCCGGTGCCGGTCTGGGCGATGCCCAGAACATCGCGCCCTTCAAGGGCTGCGGGAATCGCGCCTTCCTGGATCGGGGTGGGGGTTTCGTAGCCCGCCTCGGCAATAGCCTTGAGGACCTTCGGGTTCAGGTTCAGATCGTTAAACTTTGTCATATGCGTCCGATATATGCGGACACTAAACCTGGCCCGCGCGTCTTACGTTGGGTGCCGGGTCCGGATGACCAGCGCAGTTCGCGCGCAACGGCTTGCGCGGGGGATAACAAAAAGGCGAGCGAGCGTCAAACAAACAAGCTGCGGCACCTGACACGGGCGGGATTGTCCTCTGTGGCGCAGCAATCCCGCAACTAGCCGGGGAAATGTTTCCGTCGCTTCCAGTCAAGGCCTAGATCGCGGGTATTGAGCATCCCTTCGGCGGCCAGCGCATTGCGCAAGCGGTCGGTATCGCCACATACCTCATCATAGAACCGCCGGAGGCCCGCCTCACCCTCTTCTTCTTCCAGCGCGCTCAGCAACTCATGCAATGTGACGCCGCCCTTCTCCCGCGATCTCGCGGGCGAAAGATCAGCGCGGTACGATCCGTTTTCCAGCCTGTAGCGATAATGCCCAAGCCAGTCATCCCATCCTGTTGCATGGCGATGGCACAGCACGACATTCTCAAGCTCGATCATGTCCGGATTGCGTTTCCCGTCTATGACATAGCTGTGCAGGCCGATCCGGATGTTGTCGAACCCCGTGCGCACAAACACCTTTCCCACCACATGGCTGAGAAATCCGCCCTTCAGGTAATATCCGAATTCGGGATAGAGGCGCTGGACCAGTGGGCCGCGCTCGGAGCCCGACGGGATATAGCTTTTGAACTGGGTGCCGTCGCCGTCAATCAGTTCATTCGGGCGCACAAGCGCCCCCTTGACGGAACGCGGAAGCGCGCCGAGGGCGTCACCCAGCGGCGCGTCTGGCCAGAGGAACTCATCCACATCGATATGCGCCAGCCAGTCCACCCGAGGCCGGGTGCCATAGACGCGTGTCGCATTGAGCGACTGGCGGAACTGATGGGTGGCCGGGCGCTTGCTTTTGCCGATCCGTTTTCGCCAGTAGTTTTCAGAGCAGACCGTCACCCGTGTCCTGGGATGCGCGCGCAGCAGGTCCATGACCTCGGGGCAGGGCGTGTCGAGATGGATATAGATGATCTTCGCACCAAGCTCGATATGATAGGCGGCGAAGTTCAAGATGTCCTCTGCCGGTGCCCTGATCGTGGTGACAACGCCCCAGCTGTCCTTGCCCTCAGACATGTTGAAGGAGTCTCCGCTTCTGGCAAGCGGCCAGCGGCCCCATCTGGCGCAGGCTGGGGCATGGCAGTGGTGGGGTCATCATTTCTTTCGTCTCGCTCAAACCGATAATACATCCGTTAGAAATCGCTGCGGGTTTGGTCCCCTTTGGGTAAATGTGTCTGTACCGCGTGATCCAGGTTCAGGTCCCGATACCGGATCAGGCCCAGATGCCGCAGCCGGTCGCGGGTTGCCGGGGTTGTGGCGAAGACTTCGTCGTAAAACCCCTCCAATCCGGCCCTGCCATTTTCGGCTTCAAGGGTTCTGAGTTGTTCATGCACGGATTTCCGCGCGGCTTCCGCCGACATGTTGCGCCGACGCGGCGCCTGTCTCAGGCGCTCGCTGATCTTGTTCACCCAGGCATCGCGCTGCGCCGAGGCCAGGTTGCAAATATTCATACCATCAAGCTCGACAGAGGCTAGCGGCCGCTCATCCGCGTCATAGAAGCGGTGTATCCTGAAATTGATGTTCTTCAACCCGGTGCGCGCAAACAGCTTGCCCGTCGGATCGCTTACCAGACCGCCATGGGTCATCCAGCCATGGTCGGGATAGGCGCGGGCGGTCAGTTCAGCGCGGTCGGGTCCCTGCGGCACCGAAGCCTTGAATGCTGACCCGTCTCCGGACAGCGCCTCCAGCGGGCGGATGCGGGCGCAGTGCACATCGCCGCTCAGGGCGCGCAGACTGTCGCAGATGGGGGTTTCGGACCACAGGAACTCATCCACTTCCAGATGACAAAGCCAATGCGCATCGCAGGCGTAATAGGCCAGGTCGTTATTGGCGCTCTGGCGGATAAGCGGGCGTGAAGGGCGCCCATGCCCGAACCTGCGCCAATGATCCTCGTCGCATCTGATCACGGCGACCTGCGGGTGCGGGTCGAGATGATCGAAAGCCGGAGAATGGGGATCGTCGAGATAGACGTGAACCCGTTTTGCGCCCAGTTCCAGATGATGGGCGACAAAGCGCAGGATGTCCGGTGTAGGCGCATCGGTGGTCGTGCAGACGGCCCAACTGTCGGTCGGGGCCTCGGCCAGGGGTTTCTCGCCCCGGTAGTCGCGCACGCGCGCAAAGACCGTGTTCGGGTCAGAGACAACACGCCCGAGCAGATGCAGCCCCAATGGGCGCAGCGCGTCATCCGCCTCGGCCAGTCGCCAGAGCCGTGCCAGCATGTTGCGGTCCAGATCGCCGCTGATGAGGGAATACCCCTCCATCCCGAAGGCCAACTTGTGGCGCAGCCCGCCGTCGCGGCGCGGAAAGGCCATGTCGTTGCGCCAGCCTGAAACGCGGCGCTCGCTGTCATGCAGCTTTATCATGTCAAACAGCACCGACAGGCCCATCCCGCCCGCCCGTTGCTCCGGGGTTTCGCCCTGATCGGCAAAGGTGGTCGCGGCCGAAATCAGCCAGCGTATCGGCAACTCCTGCACAAGCTGGTCGCCCTTTTCGCGCCAGATCCGCAGGAACAGGCGGCGCACCGCGTCGGGCGGGTCGCGGCGGCGCAGAACCGCGATGCACATCGCATGCACCGCCCATAGGATGCTGTTTCCGTCGAACTCCTGCAGAAGAATCTGGTATTTCCGCGCCGCCTCATATCGGTGATCGAACGAAGACGGCAGCACCGGGGCTTTCACGCGGTCGCGGTGAAACTGGTCGAGATCGACATCCGGATCGGGCAACACGGCCTCGACCCCCTTATAGGGTTCGAGCTTGCGCTCAAAGCTCTGCAGCAGGCTTATGAAGCCGTCAGGGTATATCGCGTCATCGTCCATGCCCCGAGAGCTAACCGGCTTTGCCGCCTAGGTCATCCTTTCTTTCGTCGCTGCCGCGCAGGCTGCATTGGCACTTTGCCGTCTCTGATGCTTGCAGGTTTGGCCGCACCCCAGCCCGACGCAAATCTGCGGCCCGTAGTTTAGCGTCGGTATTTATGGATGGCGATTGAGGCGGCAGCAATTGCTCCGCTCAGCCGGTCAGAAAATCCTCGACCGGGACGATCCCAGTCGGCGCTAAAGCGTGGTAAAGCAAGCGGTTCAGCTTCTGTCCTGAATCTTTTGCCGCATATAGGAAAGTCGCCGGAACACGGTCGCCGGATCATCGTTCAACCGGTTCATCAGGTGATCGACCAGTGGGGCCATCGTGGCATCGGTCAGCGCCAGCTCCCAGACCGGCGTCAGAATGTTGATGTCTAGACCGCCGTTCTGCAGCGAATAGGTACCCATGGATAACGGCAGGGCGCGCCTGGATTTCCTGCGGAAGCCAAAAGGTTTGGTTGGTGCGACGCCACTGTAGAGACGCTCGAATTCATAGAGCTTCATGACGCCGAACAGCATGCGCAGCGCCTGACCGACCTGGCGCTGTGTGTCGTTGACGCCATGATCGGCAAAGGCGTTGACCGAGGATATCTTCCATCTGAGATCAAGCGCGTCGATCAGGTGGGTGTGCTGTTCGTTCCAAAGCCTTTGAAACAGGGCAGGGGCGTGATCGGGCGCGCTGGATTTTCGCAGGAGTGAAATGAGCAGGCCGTTCAGCAGCGCAAGCTGGCTGTTTCCAACGAACTCCCGTGCCAGGGCCCGGCGTTTGACTGCCCAGACGGACTCATTCTTCGGATTATGGCGGGCATCATCCTCGGTTACGGGCTGGTGGGTGAGCGCGGTCAAATCCGCCGTGAGAGGAGGCAGGTCCGCCTCCGGCGAGAACGGCTTGCGGCGGCCGTTATACCGTTCCAGCATGGCGGACAATCCGCCCTCATATGTCACGTAAACGCGCCGCATTTCTTGTCATTGCACAGGCCCGTTGGCAGCGCAAATCCAAAGCCCTCAGATCATCATTTCTTTTGTTGCGGTCAGGCGCACGTCGGGGTGGTCGCGCTCAATCCGATCGATATCCCACTGCAGGCGGGTCAGGTAGACCACGTCGCCATCATGATCATAAGCGATGTGCTGTTTGTTGGCGTTGATGAACTTGTCCAACGCCTGCTTGTCGCCACTGGCCCAGCGGGCCGAGGTGAATTGCGAGCTTTCGAAGCGGACGGGCAGGCCGTATTCCATCTCGATCCGGCTGGCCAGAACCTCAAATTGCAGCGCGCCGACCACGCCCACGATAAAGCCCGATCCGATCGAGGGCTTGAAGACCTTGGCGGCACCTTCCTCGGCAAATTGCATCAGGGCCTTTTCCAGATGCTTGGACTTCATCGGATCGCCTGCGCGCACACCTTGCAGCAGTTCCGGCGCGAAGGAGGGAATACCGGTCACCCGCAGCGCCTCGCCCTCGGTCAGCGTGTCGCCGATGCGCAGCTGGCCGTGGTTGGGAATGCCAATGATGTCCCCGGCCCAGGCCTCTTCGGCCAGTTCGCGGTCGGACGCGAGAAACAGGACTGGATTTGAGATTGCCATTGGCTTTTTCGACCGCACATGGGTCAGCTTCATGCCGCGCTTGAAATGGCCGCTGGCCATCCGGACAAAGGCCACCCGGTCGCGGTGCTTGGGGTCCATGTTGGCCTGCACCTTGAAGACAAACCCGGAAACCTTTGTTTCTTCAGGTGAAATCTGCCGTGGTTCGGCGGTCTGCACCTGCGGTTGCGGGCCGTAATCCCCGATCCCCTCCATCAGTTCCTTGACCCCGAACGAGTTGATGGCCGAGCCGAACCAGATCGGTGTCATATGCCCCTCAAGCACCGCTTGCGGGTCGAGTTTGGGCAGCAATTCACGCGCCATCTCGACCTCTTCCAGCAACTTGTCCAGCAGGTGCGCGGGGACGTGTTCGGCCAGTTTCGGATCATCGAGCCCGTTGATCTCGATGCTTTCGGCGACCTTGTTGCGGTCGGCGCGGTCCATCAGTTCGAGACGATCGCGCAGCATGTCGTAACAGCCGATGAAGTCGCGGCCCACGCCGATCGGCCAGGCGGCGGGCGTCACGTCGATGGCCAGCATTTCCTGAATCTCGTCGATGATCTCGAACGTATCGCGGCTTTCGCGGTCCATCTTGTTACAGAAGGTCAGGATTGGCAGATCGCGCAACCGGCAGACCTCGAACAGTTTCTGCGTCTGGCTTTCCACGCCCTTCGCGCCGTCGATCACCATTACTGCCGCATCCACCGCCGTCAGGGTGCGATAGGTGTCTTCCGAGAAATCCGAGTGACCGGGCGTGTCCACCAGATTGAACCGGAAGGTGCCATAGTCAAAGGACATGGCCGAGGCCGAGACCGAGATGCCCCGATCTTTCTCCATCTGCATGAAATCGGAGCGCGTGCGCCGCGCCTCGCCCTTGGCGCGCACTTGGCCAGCCATCTGGATGGCACCACCATAGAGCAGGAATTTCTCGGTCAGCGTGGTCTTGCCCGCATCCGGATGCGAGATGATCGCAAATGTGCGGCGGCGCGCGATCTCGGGCGGCAGAGCGGGGCGGTTTGTGGCGGTGTCCAACATGAGCGGGCGTATAGGTGACGCTCTGACCGGGTGCAAGAAAAAGGCTCCGCGCGCGGCTTTTTGCAGTCGATTCCACGATCCACCGCTTTACCGACTCAGGCAGATCAGCTATGAGAACATTAAGTGAACATTTGCGGCGGAGAGAGTGACATGACATTGCAGGAAATCGCCGAAGAACTGGTTTCGGGCTGCCGCCGCAATAGCTGCAAAAGCAACCTGGAAACGCTTTATGCGCCGGGGGCGGTATCGGTCGATGCCGCTGATGCCTGGGGGTTTGGCCGCACGCTGCGCGGCCTTGATGCGATCCGCAGCAAACATGAATGGCGTGCGCGTGCGACCGAGGTTTCTATGGGCAGCGTCATGGGGCCGTTCCTGCATGGCGACGACCGGTTCGCGGTGGTTTACGAGGCTCGGGGCAAGCGCAAGGATACCGGCGAATCTTTCGACCGGCGCGAGGTTGCCATCTATCACGTGGCCGGGGGCAAGATCGTGCGGGAAGAGTTCTTTTGTTAGGTGCCGATAGCGCCGGACTTTGGATCAGTGCCAGGTCAGCCGATAGCGGCGCGGCGCAAGAGGTCCATGGCATCGGGCCGGTGCAGCAGCGCCTGTGCCATGTCCTGCTCGCGTCTGTTGCGGGCATGCAGCAGCAGGCTGACCTGATCCGGCAGGTCATGTGGCAGGGCGGGTTTGACACGCGGGTCGATTGGCAACAGGTCGGCGGCGATCCCTTCGGCATAGACCTGATGCGGGCGCGCGAAGAGGATCTGATAATATTCGACACGGCCACCTTCGATTGCAAAGACAGACTCGCCATCGATCAGATGGCGGGCGCTGACAAGCGCTTCGGGCGCATCCGTGCGCTGCGGGGCGGCCAACCGGTGGTTCGGGCTGACGATCAGATCGTTTTCATTGTTCAACGCACCGCTGCGGATCATCACCAGGGAGTTATCGCCAACAGCGCCCACTGTGGTGCGGCCCGCCCAGAGCACCTGCTGCGGACCCTGGTCACGGGTCAGGACGCGATCACCGGCTCTGAGCGTTTCGATCCGCGCCTGCGCGCCGGTGGCCAGCGTGATATGGGTGCCGCGTGTGAACGCGATCGATGGCACCCGCGCCAGCGTCTCGCGCGCCGCGCGGCGGTTCACGCCCACCAGCGTATACGTGCTCTGCGTGCGCAAGGGGGTCAGGGGAAGCAGATAGATTTCAGCGATCAGTCCGGCGGCATCAACCTCGACCAGCAGCACCGCATCGACGCTTATCCCCTCGGACGAGACAAGGCTCAGGGCGCTGTCCAGATGCACTGTGCCACCGGGTTGCCCCAGCCTGGTATCCAGCGCGACGGTGAAGCCGCCATCATGGTCGAGATGCATCGCAAGCCGGTCTTGTTCGCCACTCGGATGCAACCGGTAGACATCGTCCAGAACCAGATCATCTGCGGGAGACAGCGCATCCCCCTGATTGACGCCCTCGATCACCGTGAAGGCGTCGGCAGGGTAGACAAGAAGAGATTGAACAGGGCTGTTGATGGTCAGATGCATAACGGGTCTTCTACTCGAACAAGGATTCGTACTGGTAACTTTCACACTACATGTTGGCTAGTGCGAGAATGTGGCACAGATAGGTCAGGTTGCGGGCATTTTCATCAACGCTCCTCAAGGTGACGTAGGGTCCGAACGATCTGGCATAAGGAGAGAATGATGGATCTTGGAATTGCGGGCAAACGTGCGCTTGTCTGCGCCAGCAGCAAGGGGCTGGGCCGCGCCTGTGCCGAGACGCTGGCTGCGGCGGGCGTCGATCTCGTCCTGAACGCGCGTGGCGCAGAGGCGCTGGAAGAGACGGCGCAGATGATCCGCACCGCCCATGGCGTGTCGGTGGACACCGTCGCCTGCGATGTAACCAGCGTCGAGGGTCAGGCGCAGGTGATCGCGGCAGCTGAGGGTGTGGATATCCTCGTCAACAATGCGGGCGGCCCGCCGCCGGGGCTCTGGTCGGACTGGGGACGTGAGGATTTCCTCAAAGCGCTGGATGCCAATATGCTGACGCCGATTGCGATGATGACGGCGCTGCTGCCGGGCATGATCGACAAGGGCTGGGGCAGGGTGGTTAACATCACCTCGCAATCGGTCAAGGCACCGATTGCCATTCTGGGCCTGTCCAATTCGGCCCGCACCGGGCTGACCGGTTATGTCGCCGGGACATCACGGCAGGTGGCATCCCATGGGGTGAATATCAACAACCTGCTGCCCGGCAGCCATGCCACCGACCGGATCGATGCGCTGGATCAATCCACCGCCGCGCGGGAAGGGATATCCTTTGATCAGGCGCGTGCTGCCCGCCAGTCTTCGATCCCCGCCGGGCGTGACGGCAAGCCCGAAGAGTTCGGGGCCGCCTGTGCCTTCCTGTGTTCGCAGCATGCGGGCTTCATCGTTGGGCAGAACATCCTGCTTGATGGTGGCAACGTCAACGCGACCATCTGAGCCATGGCACAGGGTTTTTCGCTGAAGGATCAGCTGTTCAATGCCGACAAGGTCGCCTACCTCGCAGGCCTTTTCGAGAGCGCGTCCACGCGTTTTGAGCGAGACAGGTTCGAGGCAAGCGTCATGGCGCGGCTTCCTGAACTGGAACTGAAAGAACGTATCGACTGGATCGCGGACTGCCTTTCGGAAGCGGTGCCGGGGGATTTGAAATCGGTCGCGCCGGTGATCCTGAAGGCGTTGCCGGAGCCGTTGGACCCGACGCTGAGCGATGATGATTTCGGCGATTTCATCTTCGCCCCACTGGGGGAATGGGTGGTCAAGGTCGGGGCCGATGACCCCGATCTTGCGCTGGATGTGATCGAGGAATTGACCCAGCGGTTTTCGATGGAATGGGCGATCCGGCCTTTTCTGAACGCCGATCCCGATCATGTGCTGACCCGCATGGAGCGCTGGTGCGCGCATGACAGCTATCATGTCCGGCGGCTGGTCAGCGAGGGGACACGACCGCGCCTGCCGTGGGGTCAGAGCATCCCGCTGGAGCTGTCCGATCCCTTGCCGCTGCTCGACCGGCTTCATACGGACCCGACGCGATATGTGACGCGCTCGGTTGCCAATCACCTCAACGATATTGCCAAGAAGGACGCCGATCTGGTGCTCGGGCGGGTGTCAGACTGGCGCGCGAGCGGCCAGCAAGGCGCGGAAGAGTTGCGCTGGATGACGGGCCAGGCCCTGCGCGGTCTGGTCAAGCAGGGGCATCCCGGCGCGATGAAGGAACTCGGTTATGACCCGGATGCGGAACTGAGCGCCGTGCTGCATGTGCCGGACAAGGCCCATATCGGAGAGTCGCTGGCCTTTACCGTCGATCTGACCGCCCCGCGCCCGACACCGGTTTTGGTCGATTACATCATTCATTTCCAGCGCCCCGGCGGCAAGGTCTCGCCCAAGGTTCATAAACTCAAGCAGACCCGTATCGAGACCGGCGGGCTGAGCCTACCGAAAACGCACAAGCTCAAAGGCAATGCCACGACCTTCAAACTGGTGCCGGGCAGCCATTTGATCGAGGTTCAGGTCAACGGGCGCACCCGCGCCAGTGCCACGTTCGAGCTGATGCAGGAAACGTAACGCACGGCAGACTTTCAGATAATGTCGACCTTCATGCCACGGATGTGACCCTTTTTTGGGAGAATAGGAGACGCACGCGCGCGTGCGACAGGTAGCGAGGGCTCAAGAGAGCTCAGGCTTGTCCAATACTGCCTGTTGCGTGAGTGCCTGTTCCTGTTTGGCCCAAGACGCCGGGAACGAGGTCTTTCCGATCAAACCTGCGCGCAGAATGCTCAGCGCTGCGCGCGCGCTGATGATCTGCGCAAACCCCTGCACCGCATTGACCCTGATCGCCCGGCGCGCTAGGGCCCTGTCGACAAATCGCAAGGAGAGCCCTGATGTCCAACCCCTCGCTTCTCATTCTGCCCGGAGACGGGATTGGCCCCGAAGTCATGACCGAAGTGCGCAAGATCATCGGCTGGTTTGGTGACAATCGCGAGCTGGTTTTTGATGTCAGCGAGGATCTGGTGGGCGGCGCGGCCTATGATGCCCATGGCACACCGCTGCACGATGACACCATGGCCAAGGCGCAGGAAGTGGATGCGGTTCTACTGGGCGCCGTGGGTGGTCCTAAATACGACGATCTGGATTTCAGCGTGAAGCCCGAGCGCGGTTTGCTGCGCCTGCGCAAAGAGATGGACCTGTTCGCCAACCTGCGCCCAGCGCAATGTTTCGACGCGCTGGCGGATTTCTCGTCGTTGAAGAAAGACATCGTCGCGGGCCTCGATATCATGATCGTACGCGAGCTGACCTCGGGCGTCTATTTCGGTGAGCCGCGCGGCATTATCGAAGAAGGCAACGAGCGGGTGGGCATCAACACCCAGCGCTACACCGAATCCGAAATCGAACGTGCCGCGCGCGCGGCCTTCGAGTTGGCGATGCGCCGCAACAAGAAGCTGTGCTCGATGGAAAAAGCCAATGTGATGGAATCGGGCATCCTCTGGCGCGAGGTGGTGACCCGCGTCGCTGCCGACTACCCCGAGGTCGAGGTAAGCCATATGTATGCCGACAATGGCGCCATGCAGCTGGTGCGCGCGCCCAAGCAGTTCGATGTGATCGTTACCGACAACCTGTTCGGCGATATTCTGTCCGACTGTGCCGCGATGCTGACCGGCTCGCTGGGCATGTTGCCCTCGGCCAGCCTGGGTGCCCCGATGGCCAATGGCCGCCCCAAGGCGATGTACGAGCCGGTCCATGGCTCGGCGCCCGATATCACCGGCCAGGGCAAGGCGAACCCGATTGCCTGTATCCTCAGCTTTGCCATGGCGCTGCGCTACAGCTTTGATCAGGGTGCCGAGGCCGACCGTCTGGAAGCGGCGGTGGAAAAAGTGCTGGCGGATGGTGTGCGCACAGCCGACCTGCTGGGCGAAGAGGGGATGCAGCCCGTCTCGACCTCGCAGATGGGTGACAAGATCGTCGAGGCGCTGAATGCCAGCCTTTGACGGCGCGACAAAGTGACAATGACAAACGCGGGCATTTGCCCGCGTTTTTTGATTGGGCAGGCCTTTACGCCGATCGCGCTTTGCTCGATGATAGCGCCAACACCCCTCTCTTAGAAAAGCCGACTTACCATGCCGCAGCTGGGTAGAAATCTTCAGGGCAGCCTGTTCGGGCTGCTGGCCTTCGGGATATTTTCGACCCATGACGTGTTCGTCAAATTCCTTGGCGGCAGCTATTCACCGGTCCAGTTGCTGTTCTTTTCCGGCCTGCTCGGGTTTCCGCTGGTGGTGCTGATGATGATGGGCGATGCCTCGGAAGGTCATCTGCGCCCGGTGCACCCCTGGTGGATCGCCGGTCGCTGCGCGGCGATGCTGTGCAGTGCGCTTGGGGCATTTTATGCCTTCACGATCCTGCCGCTTGCACAGGTCTATTCGATCCTCTTCGCTGCGCCATTGATCATTACAGTGCTGGCGATCCCGGTATTGGGCGAAAAGGTGGGCCTACATCGCTGGGCTGCGGTGACGGTCGGCCTGATCGGCGTGATCATCGTTTTGCGCCCCGGAGACGCGCACCTGTCTTTGGGCCATCTGGCAGCGCTTATCTCCGCCATAGGTGGTGCGACCAATTCGGTCATCGTGCGCAAGATCGGGCGCGAAGAACGCAGCGTCGTGCTGTTGATCTATCCGATGATGACCAGCTTTCTGGTGCTGGGCTGCACGCTGTTCTTTGTTTACGAGCCGATGCCGGCAGCCGATTTCGGCAGGATGGCCCTGATCGCTGCGCTGGCCTTTCTGGCCATGCTGGGTCTGATCCGGGCCTATCGCCTCGGAGAGGCGGCCATCGTGGCCCCGATGCAATATTCGCAGATCCTCTGGGCCACCGCCTATGGCTATCTGATCTTCGGCGAAACCATCGACCGAACCACGGCACTGGGGGCCTCGGTCATCATTGCCAGCGGTCTCTATATCATCTTCCGCGAAAGCCGCGGACCAACGTCAACCACAACCCCGGTCCTGCGCACCCGGACCCGAGGCGGCACCGGCAACTCGCTGCGCGCAGGCGCCATCCTGCGCCGCATGCAGAGCCGCGACGAAGAGGAAAGCGCGGGTAAGTAAAGGATTTGACGACGCACAAAGTCTTTTCTGGAAACCGGCGTTTTCGAACGAGACAGTCTTGCCAATCCCATAACTTGGCTATATTGCCCAGCGTCACGGTCGGAGTGTAGCTCAGCCTGGTAGAGCACTGTCTTCGGGAGGCAGGGGTCGTGAGTTCGAATCTCGCCACTCCGACCAATAAAACAGGGCTCCTTGTAGAATTGCAGGGAACTTGTCCTAGGGACCATAACTTTTTCCTCTATATGGGCCCACTTTGTCCAACGTATTGAAAATGAAAGAACGCTTCGCGGAGCATAGCTGGATGGCTTCATAGCTACTCACTAGGCGTGTGGAACGCGAAGCCGTCATTCACTGCAACCGCAAGGATGACAATCACCGCAGTTCGAAGCGGCCATTAAGCTTGTCAAACACAAACGATGCTAGCAGCAAAGGTTGGGAAGCTCGTGTGATACCTTTTCACCATACGCGCGCGCCTTTGGTCTTATTCATCCACGTCATTGGCTTCAAGGGCTTGTTTTTTAGGTTCTGGACCTATTAATTTTGTTGCCGTCATCCCGCCTGCGTGATTCATGCCCGTGAGTTTCAGGGGTATAACATGAGCAATCTATTCTGGCTGACCGATGAGCAGATGGCGCGGCTTCAGCCTTACTTTCCAAAGAG